>JBDRLK010000107.1:0-25648 GCA_043813155.1 Pseudomonadota bacterium
TCATTCACAGGGACATCAAGCCCCAGAACATCATGCTCGTGAGCATCGAGGGCAACCCTAATTTCGTGAAGATTCTCGATTTCGGTCTGGCCAGGACGCTCGTGGAGCTGCCGGGCCAGTCCAAGCTGACGGTGCAGGGGACCATCATGGGCACGCCCCAGTACATGGCGCCCGAGCAGGTCATGGGATCGAAAGACATCGATCACCGCGCCGACCTCTACGCCGTGGGCGTCATCCTTTTCGAGATGGTGACGCAGCAGGAAGCCTTTATCGGCGACAACATGAGGGCGGTTCTCACCAACAAGATCAACCCTGACTACGATCCCTTCCGGAGCATTTCCGCCGCGCCCATGCCTCCGGCCATCGAGGTCTTCCTCCGAAAGGTCCTGTCCATACAGCCCGACAAAAGGTATTTCAGCTCCAGCGAGATGAAGGAAGCGCTCCAGGAGGCGGTCGAAAAGGCCGAAGGGGCGATACCGCAATCAAAGGAGGCGGTCGGTTTCGCCCCCACCATGGAGATGCCGGTTTACTCCATCCCTCCCGGCCCCATGGCGGCCAGGGAGGCGCCAAGGGCCCAGCAGGTGGACGTCGTCACGCTCGGGAAATCCAAGGTCGTGACCACGCAGTCCTCGGGCACGATAGAATCGCGCCCATCTGAAGTCTATGGCAGAAAAAAATCGCGCGCCGCGCCGGTCATCCTCATCATGCTGCTGCTGGCCGCAGCGGCCGTTGCGGGCTACTTTTTCGTGCTGCCCCGCCTTGTCAAGACCTCTCAGCTTGCACAGGGCGCGCCCGATGCGGAAACCGTAAAGGCGGGCACCCTGACAACCGGCACGGAAACGGAGGAGAAAGAAGAGGCATCCGTCGTGGAAACAGCCGAAAAAGAGGGCGGGGAAATCATCGACATCTACACCCCGCCTCCGGGGCTGGAGGGAGAGCCGAAAAAGAAGGAGAAGAAGAAAGGGAAGAAGGAAGACGAGACCGCGGCCGCGGCCGAAGAGGTGAAGGAGCCGCCGCCCGTTGAGCCGCCGAAAATCGAAATAGAGGAGCCGCCGCCCGACCTGCCGAAAAAACCCTCGAAGGCCGACATCAGCAAGGTTAGAAAGGAGCTCAAGAACAGCGTTGACGGCTGCGCGGAGAAGCTCTTCGGTACCGTGTCGGCGGACATCGTGTTCCAGGGCAAGACGGGCTCGGTCATGGACGTGGCCAACCAGTTCTGGGGAGGCAACATGGGCAAGGGGAAGGGCTGCATCCTGAGCCAGATGTTTCAGGTCAAGACGCCTCCCTTTGCCGAGGAAAAATTCGTTGTGGCCTTCAGTCACAAGTTCGCTGCAAAGATCGACACTGAAGACGGGGGGCCGCCCGTAAAGGAGGAATCCGGAACCGGCTTGAAGATGATGCCCATGCCGGAGCTGACGAACCAGGCCATCAACAGCGCCATCCAGAAGCAGAAGCTGAAGAAGAAGCTCGAGGCATGCGCCGGCGGCCAGACGGGCACCGTGGTCATCAAGGCGGTCGTGGACGGCAGCGGAAAGGTGACAAGCGCGGAGATCGTCGGGGACTTCGCGGGAACCGGCGCCGAGGCCTGCATGCTCAAGGCGGTGAAAGGGCTGAAGTTCCCCGAGTCCATGAGGCTCGAAACACAGGTCAACAAAACCATCCAAGTTCTAGAGTAGCTGCACGCCCCCGGCGTGCCTCTTGCTGCAAGCAGGCGCCGCCGCCCCCTTTTTCCCATTTAATATTTGCCAACCCATTAAAATCGTATACAATCATTGTTTGAATCCATTCGAGCTGCGAGCCGATATGACGCTGAGAAATATCTTCACGTCCTGCCTGGTCCTGGCCTTCGCGCCGGGCTGCTCGCCCATTGTCGACAGCATGCTGAAAAACCTCATCGAGGATGCAACGCAGGACGCCGCGACCGACGCCGCCGATGACGGCTCGGATGGTGACGCCGACGCCGCGGGCGATGCGCCCGTGGACGTCCCCGTCGATGTTCCGGCCGATTTTTCCGGCTTCGAGTGCTTCGAGGACGACACCGTTGAAAGCCCGCCCTGCGAGCCGCCCGTGCAGTGCCGTGACGGCACCGTGGAGTGCCAGGAAAAATGCGATTCGGACGAGGACCCCTGCGATGCGTTCTGCCTCTTTTTCACCAACACGTGCACGGTGACCAGGGATTTCAGGAAGCCCGTCGATCTCGTCGTTGACGGCATCCACATTTACGTGGTCGACGAAGAAGACTGCACGGTCAAGCACGTGCGAAAATCCGACGGCGCTGCGGACCTGTTCGCCGGCGCCTCCGGCGACTGCGGCGATACCATCGATCCATTGAGGCTCGATCACCCGGTCGGCATTGCGAAGCTGAAAAACTATCTTTTCGTGGTCGATGCCTCGAACTCCAGGATCGTGAGGATAGACATTGACACGCATAGTGCCAGGGTAGCGGTCGGGACGGGCGGGTACTGCGCCGTGCCCTTTGAAGGGGCCTTCAAGCCCAGGGGCATCGTGGGCGACGGCGACAACACGCTGTACGTGTCCGATCATGCCGCGGACCTGATCTACAGGATCGAACGCGCGGGCGACGAGGACAACTGCGGGGTGTTCAACTACTCGGGGTCCGGGGGGGATTTGAATGACCCCACGGGGCTCGCATACCATGACAAGCTCCTCTACATTGCGGACACTGAAAACCACAAGATCAAGATGATCGATACGTCCATCACCATGCCCCCCTACGTGGTGCACACCATAGCCGGAACGGGCGCGGGCGGTTTTCAGGACGGACGCGGAGCGCAGGCCAGGTTCAAGTCTCCGGTCGGCGTTGCCGTCGATCCGCAGGGGCTCGTTCTGATCGTGAGCGAC
This sequence comes from Pseudomonadota bacterium, assembly GCA_043813155.1. GTDB lineage: Bacteria > Myxococcota_A > Polyangia > DRWM01 > DRWM01 > JBDRLK01. The sequence continues at coordinate 2,863 of JBDRLK010000107.1, forward strand.
CAGGCAAACGACCTCATAAGGGAGATCGAGCTCACGTCCGGAGAATACAGTGTATCAACGTTCGCCGGCGCCCTCAACACGCCGGCTTCCGGCGACTACTGCAAGATTCCCATAGCCAACGGCGGGGCCGCGCGCGTCAACAGCCCTTCCGGAGCGGCCTTTGACACGGATGCGCCCCCCTTCAATCGACGGTTTTATTTCTGCGACACGGGCTGCGAGGCGGTGAAGCTGGGCAAATAATACAGGGGGCCGGGCCGTGAATTGTGAGTTTTTCGGGGTTTTTCTATGAAAATTTTTTTATGGCTCGAGAAATGAAAAAGTTCGCTATGAAATATTTTTATAGACATAATGGATGAAATTCACAATTCACGGCCCGGCCCCTTCAACATGCAGGAGGGATAAAATGGGTTTTAAAATCACTTCCGCGTGCATGGGCGCGCTGCTCTTTGCCTGCGCCGGCGCGGGCTGCAGCGAGAGCACCGCAGTCTCGCCCTGCGGCAACGGCGCGATCGACGACGGCGAGCAGTGCGACGACGGCAACAGGACAAACTCCGACGAGTGCACGAACGAGTGCGAAAACGCCGTGTGCGGGGACGGCATCGTGTACATCGGCGTCGAGGACTGCGACGACGGCAACGACGACAACGAGGACACCTGCACGACCGACTGCAAGTCCCGCCAGTGCGGCGACGCCATCCTGCAGGAAGGCGAGCAGTGCGACGACGGAAACTCGAGCAATGAAGACGGGTGCCTGAACAACTGCAACAACGCCGTCTGCGGGGACGGCCATATCCGCACGGGCGTGGAAGCCTGCGACGACGGCAACACGGATGACGACGATGACTGCACCAGCCTCTGCAGGTTCCCCACCTGCGGGGACGGTACGGTCAACGAGGGCGAGGAGTGCGATGACGGCAACATGTCCAACTACGACGCCTGCCTCGTGACGTGCATCGAGGCGAGCTGCGGGGACGGCCACATCCGCACAGGGCAGGAAACGTGCGATGACGGCGACAACAGCAACAACGACGCCTGCCTGAACGACTGCACGCCGGCATCCTGCGGCGACGGCTACCTGTGGGTCGGCGTGGAGGGCTGCGACGACGGCAACGACGTCAACGACGACGACTGCTCCAACCTCTGCAGGCTCTCGACGTGCGGCGACGCCATCATCCAGGAGGGCGAGGACTGCGACGACGGCAACATGTCCAACTACGACGCGTGCCTCGTGACGTGCGTCGACGCCACCTGCGGGGACGGCTTCACGCGCAGGGGCGAAGAGTCCTGCGATGACGGAAACACGAGCAACTTCGACTCCTGCCTGAACGACTGCGCGCCGGCATCCTGCGGCGACGGCTACCTGTGGGAGGGCGTGGAGGCCTGCGACGACGGCAACGACGCGGACGACGACGACTGCACGAACCTGTGCCGGATCCCCACGTGCGGGGACGGCATCGTGCAGGAGGGCGAGGACTGCGACGACGGCAACATGTCCAATCTCGACGCCTGCCTCGTGACGTGCGTGGACGCGACATGCGGGGACGGCGCCATCAGGACCGGCGAGGAGGAGTGCGACGACGGCAACGGCAGCAACAACGACTACTGCCTCATAACGTGCGTCAGGAACGTGTGCGGCGACGGCTACGTGTACGCGGGCGTGGAGGGATGCGACGACGGCAACGCGAGCAACGAGGACGCATGCACGACCGACTGCGTGCTGGCCTCGTGCGGCGACGGCTTCACCCAGCCCGGCGAGGAATGCGACGACGGCAACCTGAGCAACTCGGACGACTGCCTCGTCAGCTGCCTGAGCGCCTGGTGCGGCGACGGGTTCGCCCATGACGACGACGAGGATTGCGACGACGCGAACGACAACAACAACGACTACTGCCTCAATGACTGCTTCCTCAACGTGTGCGGGGACGGCTACGTCTTCTCGGGCGTCGAGCAATGCGACGACGGCCGGGACGGCGACAACAGGGACGAGTGCACCGACGCGTGCAGGCTGCCGGCCTGCGGCGACGGCTACGAGCAGCCCGGGGAGGAGTGCGACGACGGAGACACCGACAACACGGACGACTGCCTCACCACCTGCGAAATCGCCAGGTGCGGGGACGGGTTCGTCCACGCCGCGGACGAGGAATGCGACGACGGCAACGACTCCGACGATGACGCCTGCGTGGGCAGCTGCAGGGACGCTGCCTGCGGCGACGGCTACCTCTGGATCGGCAGCGAGGAGTGCGACGACGGAAACGGCATCAGCGGCGACTGGTGCTCGTCCGGCTGCGACAAGGAGTGCCCCCCGCCCGGAGGCTTTTTCGCCGGGCACTGCTACTTCCGCTTTGACGCCACCGCTTCGAGGGATTTCGCGCGCATCACGTGCCAGGCCTGGGGAGCCGAGCTCGTCAGCGTGACGTCCGCCGAGGAGAACGCGTCCGTCGCCATGCTGGCGGGCACGCGGGACGTGTGGCTCGGGCTGTCCATCGCGCTGTGCGGCCCTCCCGTTATCATCGACTGGGATTCCGGGGAGCCCGCGATCTACAAGAACTGGGCCGGAAGCGAGCCTGACAACTGCCCGTCCAGCACCGCGGCCTACCTGCGGGGAACGTCGGGAGAATGGTATGACGAAAGCTGGGCCGGCGGCTCCCATCCCTTCATCTGCGAGCACGCGTGGTAGGCGGCCTTCGGCCGCGGCAAAAAGCCTTCAGCCTTCAGCTTTCAGCCTTCGATTCATGTCCCCTGCTTGAAGCTGGTTGCTGCAAGCTTCCTATTGCCAAGGAGTCTTTTTTCCGCTACAACCACACTGTTTAAAACAGGAGAACATTCATGGCTGAAAAATCGAAAAAGAAAAAGAGCAAAGGCAAGGAAGTATTAACGACGACCATGGAGGGATCGAGGGAAAGAGCGCTCCAGGCCGCCCTGGGCACGATCGAAAAGCAGTACGGCAAGGGAGCGATCATGAAGCTGGGCAGCAGCGACCAGATTCCCTCTCACGTCAACACGATTCCCTCCGGCTCCCTCGGCCTGGACATTGCCCTGGGCATCGGGGGCTATCCCAGGGGAAGGATCGTTGAAATCTACGGTCCTGAAGCATCGGGAAAAACATCCCTTGCCCTGCATGCCGTGGCCCAGGCCCAGAAGGCCGGGGGCGTCGCCCTGTTTATCGACGCCGAGCACGCCCTCGACGTGCGCTACGCCCACAGGCTCGGCGTCGACATCGACGAGCTCCTTCTGCACCAGCCCGACAGCGGCGAGCAGGCCCTCGAGGTGGCGGACACCATGATCAAGTCCAATGCTCTCGACATCATCGTCATCGATTCCGTGGCGGCCCTGACGCCCAGGGCTGAAATCGAAGGGGAAATGGGCGACTCCCACATGGGGCTTCAGGCCAGGCTCATGAGCCAGGCCATGAGAAAGCTGACGGGCACGGTCTCGAAAAGCAGGACGCTGCTCATGTTCATCAACCAGATAAGGATGAGAATCGGGGTCATGTTCGGCAATCCCGAGACAACGACGGGCGGCAATGCCCTGAAATTCTACTCCACCATACGCATTGATATCCGGAGGATCTCGACGCTGAAAAAGGCGGACGAGGTGATCGGCAACCGGGCCAGGGCCAAGGTCGTTAAAAACAAGCTGTTCCCCCCGTTCAGGGAGGCGGAATTCGATATCATCTACGGCAGGGGCATTCTCAGGACGGGCGAAGTCATCGACCTGGCCGTGAAAATCGGCCTGATCGAAAAAACCGGGGCCTGGTATTCCTATGGAGAGGAGCGCATCGGCCAGGGAAGAGACAATGCAATCAGCTTCATACTGGAAAACCCCGACATGTATGAGGATATGGAAATCCGGATCAAGAGAAAGTACGGGCTCATCGAAGAGGCCGGCGAGGCCGACGAAGCCGATCCGGCAGGGGAGACCGATCCAGTCGGCGAAACCGTCGAGGCCGGCGAGCCCGACTGAGCCGGCCGCCGTTAAACCATCCCAAATAACAAAAACTTTCCTTGCGGGCTGAAACCTGATGGCCGAAGGCCGCGGTTGCGGCTTTGCGGCAACCGCTATTGATTTTGAACTCAAAGTAGTTTATTTTTATCACTTCATGGTTCAAGGGTTAAATAAAAGCGACAGCGAGGGTAACGGGATCGAGGAAAAATTCTTCTACAGTTACGATGGAACCAGGATAGCTTATCACGTTATAGGCCAGGGCCCTCCCCTTATGCTGGCCAACGGCCTGGGCGGAACGTACCTGGCCTGGCGCCACCTGTACACCTATTTCAAGGACCGCTGCAGGATTATCTCATGGGATTACCGGGGCCTCTACCATTCATCCCCGCCCGACAACCTGGAGCACCTTCGGATGGAAGACCATCTCAAGGACGCCCTCGGCCTGTGCGAGACCGAGGGAATCAAGGGCGCCGTCTGGGCAGGGTGGAGCATGGGCGTTCAGCTGAACCTCGAACTGTACAGGCATGCCCCTGAACTGTTCAGGGCCATGATCTGTATAAACGGGACATTCGGCAGGGCTTTTGACACGGCATTCGACTGGGCAGGCTCGGGGATACTTCTGCCGGCAGGCGCCGACCTGGCCGCCCGCCTCGCGCTGCCCCTGTCCATCGCAGGGCGCACGGCGGTCAAGTGGGGCGGATTCATCAGGGTCATGAAGAAGCTGGGCCTGGTGGGCTCAACCCTGGACGAAAGCATTTTCAGAGACCTGACCAGGGAATTCGCGTCCCTGGACGTAAAGAACTACATGGCCATTTTCAAGACACTGGGCGATCACGACGCAAAGGACGTGCTTCCCACGATCGACGTTCCCGTCCTCATCATCGCGGGCGAAAGAGATCCTTTCACGCCTAAAAAAGTGGCCGAGAAAATGAAGAGAAAAATCCCGGACGCCCAGCTTTCCATTGTGCCGGGCGGCACGCATTACGTGCCCGTGGAATACCCTGAGCTCGTTAACCTGAGAATCGAGAAGTTTTTTCGGGATAAAAGCCTGTTTGACGGAAAGAAAAAGGGGAAGAAGACAAAGAAACACCCGCCCGAAAATTAAAATATTTTAACCCGGGGTTTGTGTAAAAACAAATTTTCAGCAAGAAGGCGAATTTCAGCGTAACGCGAGCCCCTGCCTCGAGAGGTATGAAAATGGCAAATTTCAAAAAAATCGACGTTGACGGCACTGACGACGACGGCACTGAGGAGCCCAAGGGGGCTGAGAAGCCGGGAGGGGGGATGGCCGATTACATGGATGAAGAGCTGCCTGCGGGTACGGGAAAAATCGGAAAAATCATCGGGATCGCCGCAACCATCCTCGTCGTTGTTATCCTCGCCGTCGGCATCTTCATGGGAATCCGCTATTCGAAGCGCTTCGACGCCCTCATCCAGTGCACGTACGACTACATGGAAGGGGATTTCCTGAAACCCGAGTTCGCGCCCTGCGTCCGCGCTGAAATGAACGGCACGTCCTTTGACGACGTCAAGCTCAAGGCCCTCGAGTATCTCATCATGGCCGGAGACAAGGAGTCGATCCCGGACATGGTCACGCTGCTGGGGCAGGGGGGCGAGGTCATGCGCCAGGCGGCCCAGGCCATTGCGGTCATCGGGGGCGAGAGCGCCAACGCGGCCAGGGACCCCATCCTCAAGGCCATCGGCACGGGAGGCCCTCGCGACAAGGCTATCCTTGGATGGGCGCTGGCGAGCCTCGGGGACGAGCGGGCCTTCAGGCCGCTTCTCGACAGCTACATCGACGGGTACACGCGGGAGCTCAAGGGCTGGAGCGACGATTTTCTCGTGGACTACGCGGCTCGCGACCCCAAGGCCCTGGACGAAATGATCAAGCTTGCCGACAGCAAGGACGACGGCCACAGATGGTTCGCAGCCACCACCATGGGCAAGATCAGGTCCGACGCCGTTCTGCCCCCCCTGCTCAAGCTCGTGAAGGACCAGAACTCCAACGTGGTCAAGGCAGCGGCCATCTCGCTCGGCATGACGGGCACGCAGCAGGCAGGGGAAGCCATCCTCGAGGTCCTGGCAAGGTTCCCGGAAATGAAGGACGACCTCCTGCGCTCCATCCAGCAGTCCGCCGGCGCGCCGGGGCTCTCAGAGGTTTACAAGCAGACCGACAGCCCCTCGCTTAAAAACAGGATCACCTCGTACATCAAGGACATCAAGGACCCCAGGTCGGGCGACATCCTCATCGCGATCCTGGAAAACATCGATAAGGAAACGGAGGGCAAGAGCCCGCTGGCCGGGTTGAAGACCAAGAAAACCGTTGCCCTGGCGCTGGCCGAAATCGGCGACCCCAGGGCCATCCCGCTGCTTAAAAACCTCATGAACCTCCAGGACGTCAAGTCGGTGTGCAAGCTCTATGACTGCGGCCCTGTCGGCGATTTCGACAACCTTTCCCCCGACCAGGTGGAAGCCTACCTGCGGGGCTACAGGCTCTCGGCCGCCATGAGCGATTACATCGACGGGCTCGTCAACATCGGCAACGCCGATGCCACGGAAATCCTCGTCGGCATGTGGAAAAAAATCGATTCATTGAACAAGAAATACCGCGGCGACTCTTACCTGTACTGGCCCTGCAGGCCCGCGGAAGTCATGTACGCATTGGGAAGGCTGAAGGTGGAAGGCATCGGGCCCATGCTCGAGAACGAGGTCTGCTCCAACCGCCAGGCCAACCAGCGGGCCATCTCACTGAACATCGGAACGAAAAAAGACCTCACGATCCCCTGCCCCGACATCGGGGCCGCGGCCAAGGCCCTGGGAAGGGCGAAATACACGCCCATACTCGAGAAGCTGATCGATATCGCCAAAAGGCCTGAAGACGTCGACCTGAGCGTCCCGAACGTGGACAATGAAAACATCTACAGCGACCGCAGGGAGGTGCTCCAGGGCATGGCCTTCCTCGGCGACTCGGGCGCCATCGAGGCCATCGAGACGATCCTCGAGGACGTGGAAGACTTCGTGGCAACCAAGGACGTGGCCGCCGGCGCCCTTCCCTACGTCATCACGCCCGAGAAGCAGCAGGAAGTCATCATGAAGATCCAGGACCCGGAAAAGGACACCTGGGTGCGTTCATGGTTCTCGCGCTCGCTGATCCCGAGGGCGTCAGAGTCCATGGCATCGAGCCTGCTTTCCATCCTCACGTCGAATCCGCCCAACCCGCTCATCACTCCCCTGGGCGTGGCCATCGGCGAATCGTGCAACCAGGAAGTCATTGCCCAGGCCATGGAATTCGTGGAAACGGCCAAGGAGCCCGGCATGCTCGATGACGCCCAGTCGGCGGCCCTCATTGCCGTCATCCTGTGCGGAGACGACGATACGCTCGCCAAGGCCCTGCGCTTCCTGGCCGCCGGAGACAACGAGGAGCGCGTGCGCATGACCTACACGGTCATCCCGTTCTACCTGACCGAGGAGTCCTTTGCCAACGGGCGCGTGTACAAGAAGCTCAACGCGGCTCTTTTCCTCAAGTCCAAGAAAGTGCTCTGGCCCTGGGGGCACCTTACCGAGCGGATGGAGGCCGGAAACGAGGACGAGCCCGACGGGCTCAGCGAGTACGATATGAGAACCCTGTTTTACGAAAAAGCCAGGGCCGGGGGTTGGGAGCGGGAAGCCTCCATCAAGTCCCTGCTGGGCATGAAGGCGAAAGGCTACGTCCTGGCCCTGACGCGCGAGCAGGGCGACGTGGCGGGCGAAGCATGGGAAATCCTGAGAGAGTGGCAATAGGCATGGTTTTGGCTGCAATGCCCGTATCAGGATTGAACGAAATATATATCTCGGTTGATCGTCAAAGGATTAAACTTTTTAGGAGGAATGAAATGAAAGAAAAAAGCAAAGTATTTGTCAACACAGCGGTGGTAATCGCCGCGCTCATGCTCGTGCTCGGGTGCACCGCCCAGGTGCACGTGAGCGGCCCGGGCATCCCGGCGCCTCCGGGCCCGCCCGGGGTCAAGGTGCATGTCAAGGGCCCGGCCATTCCCAAGCCCCCGCCCGAGCCCACGCCGCCCACGCCGCCAAAGCCCGTGCCGCCGCCGAGCATACCGGTTCCGCCGCCGCCGCCCGAGCCTTTTGTCTCGCCCACGCTCGACGAAGGCGTTGTGTACGTTGAGAGCACCTGCCCCAACACGGCCGAAGTGCTCAACGGCCTCGACGATGACTGCGACGGCTACGTGGACGAGGACTGGGTGAAGTCCGGCCCCCTGCAGATCACCCTGTGGTGGACGGGAGGCCCTGACCTCGACCTGTCCGTGACCGACCCCAAGGGCAAGACGATCAGCGTGAAGAACAAAAAGAGCCCCAGCGGCGGCGAAATGGACAAGGACTCGAGGAGCGCCTGCAAGGGCGGCGAAACGATCGAAAACGTCTACTGGGTCCAGAACCCCCCCAAGGGCACGTACAAGGTCCAGGTCAACTACTACAGCACATGCGGCGCGGACAAGAAAAACCCGCCGCTCGTCGACGCTGCCGTGGGCATCTCGTACAACGGCCAGTTCATCGGGCCCTACACCAAGAAGATGACCTTCCAGGAAAAATCCACGGTCATCCAGTTCGTCCTCGAATGAAAGCAGGGGTGCTGCAGTTCTGTCCCGCCCGCTTCGACGTCGAAGCAAACCTTCGATTCATCGAAAGAAGCATCCGCGGCTCGGACGCCTCGCTCATCGTCCTGCCCGAAATGTGTCTTTCCGGGTACCTGTTTCCTTCGCGGGAGGAGCTGGAGGCCGGGGCCGAAGAGATTCCCGGGCCTTCAACGGACAGGCTGGCGCTTATCTGCAGGAAGGAAAACGTCACGCTTGTGTGCGGCATGCCCGAAAAGAGCGGCGGCAAGCTGTACAATTCAGCCGCCGTCGTCGGCCCTGGCGGCCTCATCGGCTCTTACAGGAAATCTCATCTTTTCCTGGACGAAAAGGGCCTCTACGAGCCGGGTGACGGCGGATTCCAGGTTTTCGACATCGACGGTGCCAAGGTGGGCGTGCTCATCTGCTTTGACTGGGTTTTCCCCGAGGCGGCCAGAAGCCTCGCCCTGATGGGCGCCGACATCATCGCCCACTGCACGAACCTGGTTCTGCCCTACGCGCAGCGCGCGGCCGTGACGCGATGCATTGAAAACCGCGTGTTCTGGCTCCTGGCCAACAGGACGGGCGAGGAGAAAGAGGGGGACACGCACTTCGCCTTCACGGGCCGCAGCACGATCGTGGCCCCGGGCGGCGATCTGCTCATGCTGTGCGATGAAAAAACGCCGTCTCTTGCCGTCGCAGACATCGACCCGGCCGCCGCGCGCGACAAATTCATTACCGCGAAGAACGACGTTCTCGCCGACCGCCGCACCGAGCTGTACAGATAATTCAATAGACGAAGGTCCCGGCGTCCTCACCGTCGCCGGCGTCCGGCTGCGGGTCCGTGTCAGGGTCCGTTTCCGCGTCCTCCTCGCCGGCGCCTCCCGGCCCGCAGCGGACTCCCAGGAGCGCTGCCGCGCCGGCCGCTGCGGCCTTGCGCATGAATTCGCGCCGCGTCTCCGAAATCCCGTTCGATCCGCCTGCCCCGGTCTTTTTTCTTTTCATCGACTTCCTCCGGCTCCCCCCGGCTGAATGTATTGGTGCTGCACGCCCCTGGCGTGCCTTGGGCGGGCCAAGGGCCCGCAGCTTCAGATCGATCATGAGATGGTAAGGGCTCGCGAAATAATAACTTCCCATTTTGAGGCGTATTTCTAACATTATGTTTACCAAGCTTCTTCTGGGCGCCGAGGTGCCCGGCTGGCAAGGCGCGGGGTCCCCGTCACGACGGAGGCATAGTCGTTCTATGTCGACGAGTGACGGGGTGCAGCAACGCAGCCAGCCGGGATGGATCGGCGTCCAGAAGTGGGAAGTTATTATTTCGCGAGCCCTAAGGGCGGGCGACACGGCGTTCGTCCTGAATGAACTTTTGAAAACCCCCGAATCGAACCCCCGGCAAGCCCCCTTTCATGTTTTCTGTTCCTGGAGCTTTTCCTGTAACCACAAGTTGAGAAGCGTGCTGACCGATACGCCGCGCTTCCTTGCATGCGAAAGCATCTGTTCCGACAATTTCTTGTCTATCGCACAGAGGGTTATCTCCGATTTTATATCTACTTCAAAGTCTGCCTTTTTTGTTTTGCCCCAGAAATCAGAAAGGTCATGGCTGTCCCAAAAATCGCCTGCTTCTTTGTACGATTCCGCCTTGGACATTGAACTTTTACGCTTGCTCATATCTTCTCCTCTCTGCTTTCGTCATGTCTCGTGCCGATAGAATCAGCGCTTCTCCATGCGGTTTGTAAACAAAAAAAACGATAGGATAGCGTCCGCCTCCGGCCGTCCCCATTGCCGAATAAACGTTTTCTTCAGGGCGGTGTCCCTTTTCAACAAACCTGAAGCGAGGTTTTCCTGACAATATCTCTGTTACATCGCCCGGTCGAACATTGTGTTTTCTAACCAGCTTTTCAATAATTTCATCAAGCCAGATTATCCCATTGATTTTCAACCCATCTATCTCCCTTTTTTCTCTACTACTATTGCACAGTTGCGCTTGTCTTTCAACCGGATCAAGCTGCAGGGGATTCGGGCGGGCGGCGGTATGGGCAAAGCCCTTCTCCTCGAGATGCTGTAGCTGCACGCCCCCGGCGTGCTTCGTCCATCCCCGCAGCGGTGCTGCACGCCCCCGGCGTGCTTCTATTTCAAGCTTGCCTGCAGGCGGGCCAAGGGCCCGCAGCTACAATGAATTGCTAAATTATATACGCTGCCCAGAATTGTAAGGTCCAGATATGGCAGGTCCACATGTCGGGCGTGCAGGAATTCCGCCAGGCTGCGTCATTAAAGGCATCGCCCACCATGAGAACGCCGCCTTCCAGGCCCAGGTGGGCGTGGTCGCGGTAGAGGCGCACCCGGACGCCCAGGTCGAACTCAAAGCCCAGCATCTTATCCTTCTCGATGATAACGCCATCGACCTTGTGCGGCCACGCCTGCAGGGCGAGAAACACGAAATCGATCATGTCCAGCGCCGTTATCTTGAACACCTCGGCCACGAAAAAGGAGTTAACGACGCCGCCGTTGGTCCACAGGCCGGGGTTGTCCACCCAGTTCTGCCTCCACAGCTCGTGAAGAAGAATGCCGTAGAGCACGAGCCCCACTTTCACGTCCGGATGCATGGCACGGCCCGTGAAGTGCTCGTCCGTAATGACATCGTCGCCCGAGGCATAACCCGTGTCGATCTTGAAACGCACGGCAATCTTGGGGTGCGCCTTCCAGTACACGCCGGCCCTGATGAAGTACGAGGCGATGTCCGCTTTCTTGTTCTGATAGAGCCAGTCCGGGCACCTCTCGTGCCCGTGCTCGCGGCACCAGTCCTCGTCGGTAACCGGCTCGCCGAGCGCGAAGGCCATGGATTGGCCCCTGATGCCGTAGGCCTCGACCTCGAGAAAACCGTACAGGTTCGGGGGCCCCATCTGAAGCTTGACGTACCCGTCCACGATGTAGAGGTCCGAGAAGGTGGCCTCCTGGCTGCGCATGACGAAGTAGGCGCCTATGATGAGCTTGTCCGTGGGCGTGACGAGCTTGACCGGGTCTCCCACGTACACGGCCGCGAAGTTGTGGCTCTTGACATCGTCCGTGTTGTCCCCCAGCCACTCCGAGCTGTAGGGCAGCCGCGTGCGGCCCATGCCGATCTCGTCCTCCACGAGCTGGTCGTAGCTGTAGGCCACGATGAGAGGGAACCTTTTCGTCTTGGCCTTGGCCAGGTTCAGGATGATGGTGACCGGCTCGGTGGCCAGAAGGATCCTGTCGTACACCGAGCTGTAGCTGTTCCAGCCGAAGTCTTTTTCCAGCCCCGGCCCGTCGCTGCTCGCGGTGAGCAGGCCAAGCCCGAAGTCCGAGGGCATGCGGCCGATGCGCATGACGAGCAGCTTCAGGTTCAGCTCCAGCCAGGCGGCCTTGACCGAAAGGAAGCCTACATCATCCCCCACCCTGTCGTTGGTCGAGGGCGTGTCGGCCGTGATGCCTGTCGAGGAAATCCCCGCGTTGTCGCCCCAGATCACGTCGTCCAGGATGTGAAACCACACGGTCAGCTTCACCACGTCGGCGTACTTGATGACGGGCGCCAGCTTCAGCCGCGTGTCGAAATACTGCAGCTTGCCGGTGTACTCCTGCGTGCTGCTGGAAATATCGACGGGCACGCCCTCGGAGTGATAAAACCTGGAGCGGAAGTAGCCGTCCAGCTCGAATCCGAACCCCTTTACGCCGAGGACCTTGAGGGGCGTTTCCCCTTCGGCCCCGCTCTTTTCCCCTGCCTCTTCGGCCGCCTCTTCTTTTGCCCCCTCCTTCCCCTCCGCCCGCACGCCCGGAGCGGCAAGAAGAAAACAGAAAATGATGGTTGAAATTGCGAAACAGCGAACAATGATGAAATGACGGTTAGAAACAATCACTGCGTAACACCTCCATTGACGCGTCGTTGCGGCTGCCCCCCCTCGGGGCGCTTGAACCAGGCAGGCCAAGGGCCTTCAGCTGCAGGCTACATGGAGCAGTCGTGGTCCTCGGCCGCCGCGGCGCTCACATCGACGATGCTGATGGCGTTCTCGATGATGCGGATGTCCTCCATGGCGCCGATGATCTCCATCCCTTCTTCGCATGAGCTTCCCGAGACCTTTCCGTGAAGCTCCAGCCTCAACCCCTCGCCCGGGGGAATTTCGAGGATGCCGTAAAGGCCGTCCTCGCTGGACCAGAGCTGGTCGCGCGCGGGCGTGTCCTCGACAAAGTAGCGATCGAGGCACTCGACCGCCTCCTCGTCATTGCAGGCCTCGTCCTGGCCGGACCTGTAAAGCCTCGCCACGATGCCCGTGACATCGTCACCTCCGCAGTCCTTGAAACCGCCGGCAAGAATACCCATGGTCGGGGAGGGCGAAAAGCCGAGCACCGAAGGGATGAGCTGGTAGGTGTGCCTGGACACAGCGATGCCATCGATGGCCCCCCCCTCGGCGGGAACCACGGCGCCGTACTCGATGCTGGTCTTGATCTCGCCCGGCGGGAAGGGCACGTCCGTCGACCCGTTGACCCTGTAGGCGAAGACCGCGTTGGCCGCGGCGTCGAACTCGTCCGTCCTGCCGTTGGGGTCCGTGGGGCCGAGCTCGAAGTCCGGGTCGCCGGTGACGATGTTGCCCAGGAAGACATCGATGTAGGCGCCTTCGACCGCGAAGTCCTCCTGGAAGTCCAGGAGCTCGATGTACACCGTCACGGTGTCACCCTCCGGCGGGATCTCCTCGCAGCCCGTCCACGCGCCCTCCAGGTTCGGCATGCCGGCCGGGTAGCCGCCCGGCCCCGTGGTCTCCTCCTCCAGCGTGTCGGGTGAAGCGCCGTCGTCCGTGGTGGCGTCGTTGCTCGATGAATCCCCGTCACATCCGAAAGCCGTGAAGCCCGCGGCCGTGAGCAGGCACAGCGCAAGTACCATTCTTTTCATTGCTGACCTCCTTTATGATCGTTGGTAGTTGCACGCCCTTCGGCGTGCCTGTTTCCCGATATCCTGTTCCGGCGGGCCGAGGGCCCGCAGCTGTGGTCCTACTCTATGGGCACGCACTCGAGACCGTCGGGCTCGTAGCCCTCGTCACAATTGCACGTGGGCGCGCCATCGACGGCCTCGCAATTACCGTGGTCCGAGCAGGCAACGTCCTGGCACGGGCACACCGTGGCGTAGAACTCATCGAGAAGCGCGGGCTCGTTCTCGGGAATATCTTCCCATTCGTCCGGGCACGAGGACGGGTGGTTCGCCTCGTACCAGTCGCGGTCGCAGAGCCTGTTCGGGCAGGCCGGGCACGTGTACCATTCCCAGAAGGGGCAGAAGAGGTAGTACTTGCCCTCCGGGTCCATGGCGTCCACGCGCGGCTGGAACTGGTTGCACATCTCGAAGGATATCTCCCTGCCCTCGGTCCTGAAATAATGACCGATCATGTTGATCATGAACATGTTCAGGTCAAAGGAGTCGCAGGGCGTGGGGATGTCGAAGCCGTGCGTGCCGGTCGTGTCGATGTAGGGCCAGAGCATGAGGCTCACGCCTCCCGGGCAGTAAACCCTCTCGACGAAGGTGCCCGGCCGGCAGGGATCGGTCCGCATAGGAATCTCCGGCGGGGTTGTCGTGGTCGACGTGAGAAGCTCGCACTCGCCGCATTCCCACTTGTCATAGCCCGTGTCCCCATCCGCGCCCACCAGGTCGCACTCTCCCCAGTCCGACCTGATGGAGGGCGACCAGGCCCTGGTCGGCCTTTCGAGATAAGGCGAGCCCTTGCCGTCGCAGCCCCGGTCCAGGTCATCTCCGTCGAAAAGGATCGGGCAGCCGTCCGGCGCGCCCTCGGCCGTGCAGGTGCCCGAGGCGTCGTCGGGAAAGTTGCGCTTGTTGCGCTCGATGGCCTCGATCATGTAATTGTCCAGGTAAACCTGGTTGATGCTCCTTCCCCAGGGCGTGTCCGTGTCGTGAAGATCCAGGATGCCGGTGGCCCGTGCCTGGGCCGCGGCCGTGTTCACAGGCACGTTCATGTCCCCCACCGTGCCCACGATGATCGCGTTGGTTATGCTGTAGCTTCCATAGTGCTCCTCTTCCTCCGGGTAATACAGGGGGTCGAGGTAGTAACGGGGCGCGTAGTTGATCGGGTCGCCGCCCTCGAGGCCCACCTGCGCGATGGCCAGGAAGCTCCTGAAGGAGGGCGTGTTCTTGACGATGCCGTAGCCTTCGGCCGGGCTGACCAGCGGCTCCCCGACCGGGGCGAACCCGATCGCGTCGCCGTCGCGCCTCACCATGTACCACTCCCAGAACTGGAACTGCTGCTGCCTGCGCCACGTGCGGATGTAGGCCTTGAGCAGGCCTTCCTGCGTGACCTCGCACTCCTCGAAATCGTGGAAGGGAACGCCGTCCGAGCCGTCGTAAACGGCCACCTCCACCCTGTCGAGCAGGTCCGATGGGAACGAGATCCTCAGCTCCCCGTTATTGCCCACGAGCGCGCACTGCCTCTCGCCTTCCTTGGCCACGTTGATCACCACCACGCCGTCGCCCGGCGCCATGTGGATGGGGCTCTGCCCGGTGTCATCCTCCATCTTGACATGGTCGATGTACTCGGGCCTGTCCGGGCAGTCGCCGTCGCCGAAACACGCGCAGGCGAACTCGACGTCCACGTCGTCGTTGAGGTCGGGAACGGTAAAGGCAAGGCTCAGGCTGCCTTCGTCGCAAACCGTCTCCCCGCGACTTGCCATGCTCTCGGTCACGACCTTCGAGACCACGATGGGGCCGATGGTCCTGAGAATGACGGCCTCCTTGACGCCGCCCTGCGTGGAGCGCACGGCGATGTCGCCAAGGCCGCCGCCGCCCGAGGTGGGCGCGATGGCCTTGATGGCCGGCTCGGCGCCCCCCATGAGGGCCGACATGATGCCGCCCAGGGACTGGCCCCAGGCATAGTAGAAGTTGTCGGGGCCGCCCACGTCGATCCTGCCGTCGGCGTTGAAGTCGCCGGCCAGGTCGATCTCGCCGTCGTTGTCGTAATCGCCGACGAGCTCGTAGTACTCGGACCCGGGATCGCCGGTCCAGTTGACGAAGTCCCACTTTTCGTCGTTCACGCCGTCGCCGTCCATGTCGAGGGGAGCGGCCAGAGTCTCGCCGTCATAGGATCGCATGATCCTTATCATGTTGTAATGGTCCAGCGCGCTCTGGCGCACCATGTCCCGCGTGTGGAAGATGTAGGCGGTCCAGAAATCGCCGGCCGACTCGAGCTGGCCGTCGCCGTTCATGTCCACGGCCCTGTCCATGAGAAACCCGGTCCTCAGGCCGGACAGGTTCTCGACCTCGAAGACGCTCTTGAGCATCTCCTGGTCGATGTCGCCCTCTCCCAGCCCGTGATGCGTGCAGTTGACGCCGATCGTGGCCAGGCCGTGCGTGGCCAGGCTGCCCGCGAACCCGAGGGACTCGATGAGCATGGACGTGTAGCCGTGGCCGTAGAAAACGACCGGGAATGGATCGTTCTCCTTGCCCTTGATCTTGAACTCCTCCTTGGGAATTGAAATGAAATAGGGGACCAGGTGCCTGCCGTACTTGAACTCGCCGGTCTTGGAGTTCACGTTCCAGACGCCTTCGTCCTCGGACACCACGTCCAGCTCGCAGTTGAAGTTCAGGTCCTCGTTCTTGTCCAGGTGGCCGTCCCCGTCCTTGTCCTCGCCCGGGTCGAGGATGCCGTTCATGTTGTCGTCCTCGCTCGAGTCCAGCCCGCCGTCGCCGTCCGCGTCCTCGCCGTCGTCCAGAATGCCGTTGCAGTTCTTGTCCTCGGCGTACTCGAGCGACCCGTCGCCGTCCACGTCCTCGTTCATGTGCCTGTAGGCTTCCACCCCGTCCCCGTTGCTGTCGAGCAGGTTGGGGCTCCAGAAGTGCCCGATGATGAAGTACTCGATGTTGTCGAACCCGTCCAGGATCGCCTTCACCTCCTCGGACGAGAGCCCGAAGATCTCGTCCGCGTAGTAAAGCACGATCTTGAGAAGGTCGTCCCTGGCAACGATGAAATGATGCTTGTTCTGTTCCTCGGTCAGGTCCTCTTCCTCGTCGCAGCTTGCGTCGAGCGGGTTGCACGCCCAGGTCCTGTTGAGGTAGCCCAGCGGCGGGAAGTCCTCCGCAAGCCGGGAGAACTCGCCGTGGCCGTAGAGGCCGCGGCGCAGCTCCTTCAGGTCCGTCGTGATCGTCTGCGTGGAAAAGAACCAGGCGTACCTGACGTTGTCCATGTCCAGGCCGCCGAACAAGTCCCCTTCGTCCGCTGCCAGCATGCCGGGCAGCACGCCCAGGTCCCCGGTCTGCTCCGTGTGGTTGATGTACGGGAAGGGCGAGCGCACGGGCCTGCCGCTTTCGCCGACCAGGCGGTCCGTGAGAAACACGGCGTACCTGCTGTGCTCGCGCATGGGGATGAGGGGGCGCATGAGAAGAGAGTTGGTCTCAAATTCATAATAGTAGGCGATGTGCCAGAACGGGTCCAGCAGATAGGTGAGCTTTTCCATGTCCTCGGGGTCGTTCGGGTCCAGGTTCTTGGGGCACTCGTGGCCCTGGAGGCAGTGGCACTTGCCCCGGAAATAGTCTTCGGCCGGGCACCAGACATTGGCCCGTCCCATCTTGCCGTCGAAGTTCGTGTCGAACGCGGGCTCGTAGAAATCGGGCCTCACACAAAGCTCGCCGTTGGCGTTCTCGTCGCTGCCGAGCGCCTCGGGCCTGTCCAGCTTCCCGTTGCCGTTCGCGTCCTCGGCAATGTCGAGCCACCCGTCGCCGTCGATGTCCTCGCCGGGGTCCATCAGCCCGTTGCCGTTCGCGTCCTCGTCCTCGTCGAGCCGTCCGTCGCAGTCCGCGTCCTCGCCGCGGAACTCGTTGACCGTCTCGAAGAGGGTTGTCGGCGCATCCGTCCTCGGGTCGTTGGGGTAGTAGTAGCCCTCCCTGTCCAGGTAGCTGGGGAAATTGCCGGCGCCGATGTCCAGCGGCACGGGCTTGCCGAAGTCCGGGTTGGGAATCATCTCTTCCGGGTTCTCGGGGTTCTGGATCTGCTCCTCGATGTTGACCAGGTACACGGCGTCGTCCTTGAAATCCAGCCCGTCGGGATGGTGGCGCCTGACGATATTGTCCAGGTCCAGGCAGATGCCGTCCCTGTCGCCTTCGCACGTAAATGAAAGGCTGATGGGGGAATAGGTTCCCCACCCGTCCAGGTCGTCCAGCTGCCTGCGGATGCCGCTCTCCACGTCGGTCGGGGCGTGATGGCTCGCGTTGAGCCTCAGGCCCGTGGGCGAGTCCGGGTCCGGCCGCGCCGCCAGGTCGGTGGGCAGCGGCACGTCGGGAAGCGGTTTGTGGTACAGATCGAAATCCACCACCGGGCCGTCGCCGCTCTGCGTGGGGACGAGGCCCGACGGCAGCTCGCCGCCGTCGCAGGTCTGCAGCATCAGGGCCCCGAGGCCGATCATGCAGAAGATGAAACTTTTCAGGATCTTATTAAGACAATATTTTCTTTTCATGGAAATCACCTCTTAATGTTTGAGTATGACATTAATATGTCAATTTAACCCGTGTGGATATGAGCCAGACATCATCCATCTTGTTGCCCGCCGAGTCTGAAAAATATTTCCCCGGCCAGAAGTAACCGGCTTCCACGCCCGCGCTCAGGCCCACGTATTTCACCGGGATGTGGAACCACAGGGAGCCGTCGAGCTCCACGCCGAGGTTCGTCTGGCTGGCGCTGCCTCCCAGGTAGCCCGCGGGCGCGCCGTGACTCTTCTGCTCCCATGCGCTGATCAGGTAGGTGGAGGCCCTGGCGACCACCAGCCCCACGTTCGCCTCGAGCCACTTGAGCGGCTTGGCCCGCAGCACGGGATTGAAGTAGAACGAGCCCGAGACGCCCCCGTTCGAGGGAAGCAGCTCGATGCCCGGGTTGTCCTGGCCCGTGATCTCGTCGTGCCCGGCCAGGACCGCACCCCTTGCCGACTGCCAGGCGAGAACTTCCGGGAACAGGATCAGGCCGACCTTGCGGCTGGGGTCCATGGTGAGCTGCTTGATGCTGTCGTCATAGGCGTTGCTGTCGCCGGACGCGTAGCCCAGCTCGAGCCAGAAATTGATGGTCTCGAGCCACTTCAGGCCCAGCCTGCCGACGATACCGAACTGGCTGACATCGTGGCCCCCGGGATAGAGGATCGAACGGGCCAGTGTCGTTTCACCCGTGATGTACACGGTCTCGGCCTCCACGTACCCTTCGAGGTTGTGGATGAAATCCATGGCAAGGTGCGCGGTGAAGTCAATGGCGTAGATCTCGAGCTTCCTGTCGTCCTTCTTGGTCTGGTTGCGGTACACGAAGTAGAAGCCCGCGGACTGCTTCTTCCACGACCACCGGAGCGCCACAACGGCCTGCCACGCCAGGTCGCCCTTGTACAGCTTTGCCGTGATGTCGTCGAAGACAAGGTCGCCGGCGATGGCCAGGACGAAATCCTTGATGTACTCGTTGTTCAGCTTGTAAAACGGCTTGGTGGCGAAAAGGACCCTCTCCACGATGTCGCCGCCGAAAACCGTTCCGAACACGGGGTCCTGGTCGCCGTCGTTGGCCAGCATGCCCATGCCCCACATCGAGCCCATCTGGCCGGCCCGAAGAAGGCCGAAGGGCAGGAGCGCTTCCAGGTAGAGATGGCGCGGGTTGAACCAGCTTCGCCAGCTCCTGTTGTCCCCGAAGTTCGTTCTTATGTCGCTGGACCGGTCGACGCCCTCGGGCTCGTCCCCGAAAGGATACAGCAGCAGGTCACCCTGGGCCACAATGCTCAGAACGTCCTTGTATTTGAATGTCGGCGTGAGCCGGAACCTGGCGCCCCCGATGCTGTTCATGCCCAGGTTGTTTCCGAAGAGGATCTCGTCTTCCGGCCTGTCCTGCGAGATGTCCGAAACCTGGATATCGGACATGTAGGTGTAGAGGCCGTCCACTTTCAGCGGAATCTCGAAGCTCACGGTCTTCTTCGCCGTCGCCTCCTTGACCTCCACCTCTTCGCCATCCTCTTCTTCCCCGCCGGTTTCCATCGTCACGCTCTCAGCCTCCGCCGGGCTTTCCTCGGTTTCCGTGGCCGCCTCCGTTACGTTGCCCTCGGAAACAAGCTCGACATCGGTGCCCTCCTCCTGGGCCCTGCCGGTGCCTTGCGACGCCATGAACAACGCAGCCAGCACCGCTGCCAACCACAGAGCACGCCCTGAAACTTTTGCTTTTGCCATTTTTTTCCTCTTATTTCAGATTTAATCCGGTCAAACCGAGTAATTTACGGGATTTTTTTGGATTAGTATATAGAATATGAAAATTCATATCAATATAAATAAATATTTTTTTTAAAATTTGGGTTTTATCGTTGACAAGGACTAGTTGATATTCTATTTTACTATTTTGTTTAAATTTTTTATCGAATTCGATTGAACTGATTTCGGATTCTATTGGAGGGACATCATGCGGTTTAAATGGTTTACGTATGCCATGGTCCTTGCAGGAGCCTTCTTCCTTGCTTCCCAGGTCTCGGTAGCGCAGGGAAAGGGAAAAGGCAAGAAGAAAGCTGCCAAGAAAGCGCAGGTTGACGGGAAGGGCAAGAAGGGCGCAAAAGCCGCCGACGGAGCCAAGGAAGAAGCTCCCCCCCAAATGAAAGACCCCAAGGCCATGGCCAAGGAGTCCTACAACAACGGGAAAAAATATTACAAGAGTGAAGATTACGACAAAGCGCTGGAATCTTTCATGGCTGCCTACAACTACTCGCCAAACCCGTTTGTGTACATCAGTATCGCCCAGTGTTATGACAAGCAGGGCAAGTGCCAGGAAGCACGCGATTACTACAAGAAGTACATGGAGGAAAAACCCGATGCCGGCAATATCCCTGATGTCAAGGAGAAAATCGCCGAGCTCGAATCGAGAAAAGGCAAGGTCAGCATTTTATCCGACCCCGCCGGGGCAACCGTGACCATTGACGGGGAAACGGTCGCTATGGTGACCCCGGGCAGCGTGGACCTGCAGGGGGGAGACCATGCCCTGGCCCTGAACCTCGACGGATACATCATGGAAACCAGGGCGTTCACCGTGCCCATCTGCAGCGACGTCGAGATTTCCGTGAAGCTCAAGAGCGCGGGGTCCGTCACCTCCATCACGACCGATGAAAATATCGAAGAAGCGATCAAGGCGGTAGAGAAAGAGAAAAAGCCCAGGCGCAAAATATCGCTCGGTGTTCCGCATTACGTGTCTTTCGGGCTGGCCGGTGCGGCCCTGATCACGGCAGCGGTGACAGGCGGGCTGGCGCTTCAGAAATCGAACGATTTTGCCGACAAGAAGGATGAGTACGAAACCACGGGTGACCCCGGGCTTTATGATGACATGAAGGACCTCAAGTCGTCCGGTCGATCGCTGGCCATAGCCTGCGACGTTACGATCGGCGTTGCGGCCGTTGCGGCCGTTGCGGGAATCGCCCTGCTCTTTCTCGTGCCCAAGGAGAAAAAGAAAGTTGCCGTGACGCCTCTCTTCTCCTCGAAGGGCGGCGGGGCGTCGCTGAGTTTGAATTTTTAGCGAGTTGAATTATAGTGTAGCGCGGCCCTTTACGGGCCGGGGCGGGGTGTAACGCCCCGCACTTTAATGGAAAATTAAAAGGAGGTTAATGATGAAAAGGTTTTTAAACGTCCTTACGATCGCAACCGTGCTGGCTTTCTTTGCCGCCTCTTCGCTTGCAGCCCCTCCGCCCAAGAAGGGCAAGGAGAAGAAGGAGGCCAAGGAAAAGAAAGACAAGAAGGGTAATAAAGACAAGGTGGACAAGGGCAAAAAGGACAAGAAGGACAAGAAGGAGGCGAAAGCGGACAAGGAGAAGAAGGAAAAAAAGGGCAAGAAAGGCAAGGCTGAGAAAGCCGAGGACCCTAAAGACGCTGCAAAGAGGTTCTTTACCGAAGGCAAGGAAGCCTTTGACAAGGGGGACTTCCAGGCGGCTCTCGAAAAGTACATGATTGCCAACGACACGCTTCCCAATGCTTTTGTTTACCTGAAGATCGCCGACTGCTATGAGAAGATCGGGAATATCATCGAGACCGTCGCCTGGCTGGAAAAGTACCTGGGCGAAAAGCCGGAGGCATCCAATGCCGCTGAGCTGAAAGCAAGGATCAAAAAGCTCAACGCCACGGCGGGCACGGTCGCCGCGGCCTCCACGCCCGAAGGCGCAAAGATCCTGCTCGACGGGGAGGACACGGGCAAGGTCACGCCCGCTGAAATCGAGGCAGGCCCGGGCCAGCACACGCTCATGTTCGAGCTCGACGGCTACGTGGCGGACAGCAGGACGTTCGAGCTCATGCCCGGCGCGTCCCAGGACATCGCGGTCGACCTGGCAAAAGCCGAAGCCGAAGAGCTGATTTCCGAGGATTATCCGGACGAAGAGGTCGTCGAGGAAGAGGCCGTGCCCATGGAAGAGCCGAAGAAGGAAGGCAAAGTGCACGCCGGCGTGTGGGCCACCGCGGCCATTGCCGGAGCCGGCATTATCTCGGCCACGGTTTTCGGCATTCTCGCCCTCAACAAGGAAGCGGACTTCGAGGACGCCAAGGAGCAGGGACCTGATGAGGACGAAACCGCTGCGGATTGGACCAACAGGCTGGACGACATCAAGAGCACGGGAAGCACTTACGCCATTGTCTGCGACGTTTCATGGGGCGTGGGCGCCGCGGCCGCGCTGGCGGGCATCATCACCTACTACGTTACGCAGCCCAAGAAGAAGAAGGAAAAGGAATCCGCGGTCAGCAACATCACCATCGCGCCCATGATCAACGAGGGCGGCAGCGGGGCTTCCCTCGGATTCAATTTCTAAGAAGCCGTTCACGCTCAACCGATGTGTCATTCCGACGGCAGCGTTAAGAATGTAGCCGAGGAATCTATGCGCTCGAGTTTTCAGGTCCCTCAGCTTTGATTTGCTTTTTGCGGGATGACATCGAGTTTCCCCTGGAGATCCAACCATGAGCTCTGAAAGCCTGGACATGGTCGTAACGTTCCCCGGCGGAAGGAAGGTGGACGCCCGGATCAAGGGTTTTACCATCAAGACCGACCAGCCCGTGGACGAAGGCGGAGAAGGGTCGGCGCCCGAGCCCTTCGTGCTGCTGCTCGCGTCCATCGGGACATGCGCCGGCATCTATGTGCACGCCTTCTGCGCTGCGCGCAACATACCAACGGACGACATCCGGCTGATCCAGCGCCATGAATTCAATCCCGAGAAGCACCGCCTGGAGAAGCTCAGCCTCGAGATCCTGGTGCCGCCCG
>JBDRLK010000108.1:0-4390 GCA_043813155.1 Pseudomonadota bacterium
TGAGCGGGGATGGCGATGAAGACGGTTTTGCGGCCGACAACGGCGAGGCGGGCAGTGACCACGCGGAGCAGCCCGCCGACGGCCGGGATGTCCCGGCCGATGTCATCCACGACGTTCCGGCCGACGGGGCGCAGGACGTTCGCCCTGACATGGACGAGCAGTGCCGCCCCATGGACGCGGCCCCGGACGGGCCCTGCACTGCCGAGCTTCCCGGCTTCGTGTGGAACGGCGAGAACTGCCGGCCCCTGGGCTCGGGCTGCGAGTGCGTGGGCGGCGACTGCGCGTCGGTCTACGACACGGTCGAGCACTGCGTCGAGGACAGGATCGAGTGCTATGACTACTCCTGCGAGCCGCGCGGCATCTCGGAAGACGCCTGTCTCTTTGACTGCGAGCCCGGCCACCTGGGCTGGCTCTGGGACGGCCGTACGTGCTTCGACTTTTTCGGCTGCGGCTGCCTGGGCGAGGGCTGCTCGGACAGCTTCCGCTCGATCGAGGAATGCGAGGCCGTGCACGCGGGCTGCGAAGCATTGCGGTGCAGGAGCTCGGGCGGGATGTGGTTTCCGGAAAGCGCGGGCCTGTGCGGGTTCAAGTGCGGCGCCATGAACGCCATTGCCTGCGAATCCCCGTTTGATTCCTGCAGGTGCGAGCCCGGCCGGACGTTTCAAAGCGGCGCCGGTTGCGCGGACGACGCGGAATGCACGATAAAAGAGCTGTGCCTCGCAACGCTCGGCGAGTGGCATCACGTGGACGAGTGCCATTGCTACTTTGTCTGCGGCCTGGAGGCGCTCTGCGACGATTGCCCGGACGAGGACGTGTGCAACTGCGGGCCCCACAGGAACTATGACCCCGCGCTGGGCTGCGTGCCGGACGAGGGCTGCGCGCCCGCCTCGGACGAGGAGAAATGCGAGGCCACGGGCGGGGAGTGGCAGGACGCGCCCATGGGCTGCGGCCACTACCAGTGCGGCGTTCCCAACACGTTCGACGAATGCATGGCCCCGGGGTGCGACTGCGGCAACCTGCTGAATTTCGATTCGACACACGGATGCGTTTACGACGACGCGTGCGGCTTCAGGGGCCTCATGGAGACCTGCAGCGGCTGGGCCGGGGAGTCCACCTGCCGCAAGGGACTCGTGTGCTGCGCCCACTGCGCCATCCCGGGCTGCTTCTGGTGCGACAACCCCTGCTGCGCCGGCGACGATTACTGCATGCCCGACGGCTGCCCCACGCCGCCGCCTTGATATTCCCCTGTTTCTAAACCCATATTATTGATTATTTCTCAGTTTGGCCTATATTATAACCGGTATGGGAAAATCATTCAGATGGGCTTTTTTCGCAGCAACTATCATGCTTTCTTCCTGCTCGGTCAGCCTGACGGGCGACAGGTACGACCTGATCGAAGACACC
Source organism: Pseudomonadota bacterium (assembly GCA_043813155.1). Taxonomy (GTDB): domain Bacteria; phylum Myxococcota_A; class Polyangia; order DRWM01; family DRWM01; genus JBDRLK01. Next base: position 1,405 of record JBDRLK010000108.1, read on the forward strand.
GGCCCGGATCCGATCGCCGACAACGACGAATTCATCGACGACACGGGCATGCCGGATGGGGAAGATTTCTTCGACGTGCCCTTTGATGCGCCCTTTGACGCGCCCTTTGATGCGCCCTTCGATGCGCCCTTCGACGCGCCCCTGGATCCCGACATCACCCTGGACCTGGGCCCGGTCGACCCGGACATGACGGACCCTGGCCCGCCGGATGAGACGATTCCCGATGTCTTCACCGACACATCGGACTGCATCCCCGTGGAAGGGGGCAGCTGCAACCTTGTCAGCGGCTGCAACTGCGGCGCGGGCCAGGCCTGCAGGATAACGCTCACCGTAGGGTGCGATCTCGTGGAAACCTGCGCAGCGAATTCCGGGACGCTTCCCGCGGGCTCTCCGTGCACCATGGCGTACTATCCGGAAGAGGAAGAGTGCGCTCCCGGCCACATCTGCACCACGTCGGATGGATACAACTACAAGTGCTTCAAGTGGTGCACGGCAAGATCCGAATGCCCCACGGGCTCTATCTGCTACAGCGCCGGCTCGATTTATATCTACGGCTGCGGGGACGTGGAGCTCAATACCGGGGTCTGCGTTACCTATTGAGGAGCGTGCCCAGGTCGAGCTGCTCGCGGATGTCCGCGAGGTCTTCTTCCGTCGGGGGAAACGGGTAGTCGCGAAACGGCTCGCCGGCCCTGTAGGAGCCGAAGGGCCGCGTGCACGCAAGCTTTCCCGCCCTGTCCGGGCAGCCGTCCGTCTGGAAGGCAGCGCCGCTGCGCACGATCTTTTCCGCTTCTTCGCGCTCCAGCTCCAGCCCTCTCAGCGCACCATGCTCATCAAAGCGAACCTGCCGCTTCTCGATGATGTTGTTCTCGAGAAGGTACGTTACAAACTGAAGCCGCCTCCAGCGCTCGATGGGCGGTTTTCGGTGACCGGCCATCCTCGTGCCCGGCTCGGGACAGAAGGAAAAGAGAAAGCAGCGGGCCCCCATGTCGTAGAGCCGCGCCGCCGTGTCCACGAGCTCGTCGTCGGTCTCCCCGAGACCAACGACGATGTGCGCGTTCACGTTCGCGCCCCCGAACACCTCCACGGCCGCCTCGAGCGCCTTCCAGTGCGTCTCCCATCTGCCGAGCGCCCCTGACCGCGTTTTTTCCATGACGCCGGCCGACGCGGCGTCCATGCCCAGCCCTATGATCTGCGCGCCCCGCTCGCGCATCTCGCGCGCGGAATCGCGGTCGACCTGGAGCGATGAGACGAGGGCCGAGAGAGGGATGTCGATTTTCGACAGCCAGTCGAGCTGGCGCATGAGCTCGGCCACGGCCTGCCTGTGGATGATGGTGGCGATGCACACGCGCCGCACGCGATCGCGGCTCGCCTCGATGAGCCTCGCAAGGGTGGCCTCGTCGGCCCTTGGCCACTTGACGCGGATAAACGTGTCGCCTTCCTCCCTGTCGCGGTCGCGGCTGAGGCCGCAGTACCCGCAGGAGGCCCGGCACCCGCCGTCAAGGTCCTGGAGCAGGTTGACGCAGGGAGGCGCCGCGTTTCGCAGGAAGCGGCCGGGCGCGAGCTTGATCTGCATGGCAGCGGCCAGGCTCGTTCGAAGATAGGTTTTGGGGTCGGGTTTGCCCATGTGTTTGTCATTCCCCTGTTCAATGTAGTGCGGCCCTTTACGGGCCGCCATGAGATCAGCGGGGCATAAAGCCCCTGCACTACGGTCAATCTTGTTGGCGATCGTGAGGAATGAAGCAACTGTAACTCTCGCCTCCCTTTACCCTCTCCCGCGCGTTCGCTGCAGCCTTCATCACCGCCCCGGCCAGCGAGCCGGCGTCCATCTCCTCCTCTTTCACGCCGGCCAGCCCGGCGGCAACGGCCTCTTCCACGGCCCCCTTTTCAGCGCGCACCCAGCGCAGCTTTTCCTCAACGGCCGCAACGGACTCGGGCCCGGCGAAAAAATCGCCCGTGAGCGCAGCGTCCTTGATATGCCTGCCGGCAAGCGTGACATAGGCCTGGACCACGCCGTCCCGGCCTCGCACGGCGCCCTCCCCCGTCATGTCGGGCGACGGTGTCCGGCGGAAAATCCATTCTTCCGACGCGTAAACCCCGGACGCGAGCCTGCTCACCTCGTTTTTTTCTTCTTCATCGAGCAGCCGCCTTTCGGTCTTCACGTTGAAGCGCGAGCAGAAACCGGCTCTCAGGGCCTCGCGCGTTTCGCCCAGCGTGACGTCGCGGCCGAGCTGCTCGCGCAGCGTGGTCATGCGCCTGCGCGCAGCGTCCGCCCCGGCCTTGCCCAGCTTTGCGGCAGGAAGTTTCAGGATTCTTAGCATCTCCTCGAAGTCGAGGCCGATACATACCGAGCAGTGATACAGCAGGGCCCCGCTCCCGTGCTCGAGCACGCCCTGGCCCGCCACCTTGCGGCCGCCCACGGCTATGTCGTTGCGCGACCCGAGCTCCGCTGATGAAACGCCCAGCATCTTCAGGCCCTCGAGAACACCGCTGCCGAAGCTCTGGAACATCTCGCGCCTCGTGGTTGGCGAAACGGGCGATGCCGTGGAAAGGGTGAGCGCGACGCCGAGCTGGTCGCTGCCCATGATAATGGCGCCGCCGCCCGTGGGCCGCCGGCTCACGTCGTACGCTTTTTCCCTGCAGTAATCGAGATCGAGCTCGGCCCGCGGGTCCTGGAACCTGCCCACGAGCGCGGCGTAAGAGCGATAGGTGTAGAGACGCAGGGCCGTCTCGCCGCTCCCGGCCGAGCGCGTCACGAGAAACTCGTCGCAGGCAAGCCCAACGGGACCGCTTACATTGTCGTCGTCGATATAGCGCCAGGTCATTGTAAACACCAAACGGGAGGCTAAAGCCTCCCCTACCCGTGATTTCCATGTGCGGTCCGGGAGGCTAAAGCCTCCCCTACCCGTGATTTCCATGTGCGGTCCGGGAGGCTAAAGCCTCCCCTACCCGGGATTTCCGTCAGAGCTCCGCGAGGCTAAAGCCACCC
>JBDRLK010000109.1:0-20125 GCA_043813155.1 Pseudomonadota bacterium
GCATCCGACTGCTGCTCCCTCTACTGCGTTGACGAGGTCTGCGCGGAAGGCGGGGCCTGCGCCGTTACGGGCGGGGAATGCGCTGAAAATTACGACTGCTGCTCCAACATCTGTTCCGAGGAAGATGTGTGCGATCCCTCGTACGCGCCGTGCGAGCCCTTCGGCGAATCCTGCACCAGTGGAGGAAACTGCTGCTCCGGCCTGTGTGTCGAGATCAGCGCAGAGGAGGGCCGCTGCGGCGGGCACTATCCATGCCGGCCGGGCGGGGAAGTGTGCACAGAGGACGATGACTGCTGCAACGGCGTCTGCGACGAGGGGTATTGCGCCCTTCTCGGGGAGTGCACCGTGGTCGGGGACCCCTGCGAAGGCGTGAGGGAATGCTGCTCCAACGCGTGCGTCGAGTCCGGGGCAGGCACAACGACCTGCCAGTACTTGAGCGGGTGCCGGCCCATCGGTGAGGTCTGCGAGGAAAACGACGACTGCTGCTCCGAAGAATGCGAGCCCAGCGACCATGACCTGGTGAAGCGATGCGACAACCCGCCCGGCTGCCTGGACCCGGGCGAGGTGTGCTTCGTCGGGGCGTCCCTGAACTGCTGCGGCGGCCACGAGTTTTGCAGGCCGACATTCGCCGGTGTCTACAGGTGCTACGATCCCGAGATACCGGAGGGCGAGTGCATTCCCGACGGCGATCCATGCTCGTTCTCGGACGAGTGCTGCTGCGAGCTCTGCGCGCCCGACGACGATGGCGCGCTCATCTGCTGCCCCGGTGGCATGCCCTGTGTGCCCAACGGCGGGGCCTGCCTCACGGACGCGGACTGCTGCGATTTGAACTGCGTGGACGGCGTGTGCGGGGAGCCGGACACCTCCTGCGTGCCCCTCGAGGGTGATTGCACAACGAGCGAGGACTGCTGCTCGGAGTACTGCGACCCGGCTACGGGCAAATGCGGCGTCCTGATCATCTGATCAACATAAGGGAGAGCAACATGAGCCATTTATTTATTCTGCGTACTTCTTCCATTATTCTTTCAGCCCTGCTGCTGGCGGCAACAGCTGCTTGCAACGACGGCAACGGCGGAAAGACCGGGGACCCCTGCGACCCGGCGGCGGCAGTGGAGGGGGAATGCGAGGAAGGCTCCACGTGCGTTGAAGTGGCCGAGGGCGAGGGAATGTGCATGGAAATCTGCGACCCGGCGACGGGCGAGCCCTGCGACGCGGACGAGACCTGCTTTCGCTATGCCGACGATGAGTACGTGTGCACGCCCACGTGCGATCCCGACGACGAGGATGCGTGCGCCGAAGGCTGGATATGCGCCCGCGTGGCGGGCGACGACACCATCTGCCGCCCCGGGTGCGATCCAGGCTCTCCTGCCTGCGACGAGGGGGAAGTCTGCCAGCCCCTGGACGACGGCACGTCCGTGTGCACAACGCAGTGCGACCCGGTCAATGAGACCGGCTGCTCCGAAGGCAATGTTTGCGAGCTGAGAACCGACGGCCTCTACGCGTGCTACGAGCCCGTGAGGATCAAGGGCATGGTCTTTGATTCCACCGACAGCGACCCCATCGAGGGGGCGCACGTGATCGCGGCGGACAAGACCGGGGCGTCGGCCACGGACGTGGCCGCCACGGACGGGGCCGGCATGTACGAGCTTCGCGTGCCCGTGGAAAGGGAGCCTGACGGAACGCTGAGCGAGGGCGTGCTGACGCTGCGCGTCTCGGCCGCGGATTACCTTCCCTACCCGCACGGCATCAGGCCTGCCATACCCGTTGACGCGGCGCAGGCAGAGGAGCAGGCCGAGGGCGGGTGGCTGCTCATGAACGCGACCACGGACGTGGCCCTCATCCCTGTCCCGGCCGACCGGCAGGGACAGGGAAGCATTTCCGGCAGCATTGTCACCACAGGCGGCAACGCGACACCCGCAGGCGTGCTCGTCGTGGTCGAAGGCGGCAGCGGGGACTCTCCCCTGGGGTTCGCGGACAGGAGCGGCGCCTACACGGTCTTCAACGTTCCTGCCGGGAGCTGGAGCGTGCACGGCTACAAAGCCTTCCTGCAGCTCGATCCAGCGGACGTGACCCTGTCGGACGGAGAAAATAAAACGGGCGTCGACCTCGTTGAAAACAACAAGCCGTTCGGCACTCTTCTGGGAGACGTCAACATGGTGAACGCGCCGGGCGGCGCCGTGACGAGCGTCGTCATCGTGCCCGAGTCCACGTTCAGCGACTTGTTCGTGAAAGGGGAAGTCCCGCCCGGGCTGCGCGCCCCGCCCCCGCCCGCGGACCCTTCCATCACGGGCGCCTTCACGATCGAGGGGATTCCCGACGGCAGTTACAAGGTCCTTGCCGGGTTCGAGAACGACTTCCTGGTCAGGGACCCGGACCCGACCATCGCGGGTACGGACATCCTGGACATCGAGGTGCCCGACGGCTCGTCCTACGAGCTGGATTACACGAGCGACAACTTCAAGGTCACCGAGGCCCTGGTCATCGTCTCGCCGGGCGCAGAGGAGCCCGAGCCGGTCACCGGCACGCCGATCTTCATCTGGGAGGACGACGCGGGCGAGGACCAGTACAGGATCGTGGTCTACAATGCCTTCGGCGACGAGATGTATCGCGACGACAATCTTCCCAGGGTCACGGGCGGCGCAACCGTGCAGGTGGACTACGCGGGCGACCCGCTCGAAGCGGGCATGTACTACCAGTTCAGGGTCATGAGCTACAAGGACGGCACACCCCGATCCCAGACCGAGGACCTGCTGGGCGTATTTTACGTGCCGGGCGAGTAGTGCGGCCCTTTATGGGCCGCCGTGGATAAACTGATCCCGGGGGGGCTGAAGCCCCGCACTACAGGCTGCGTGAGGGGATTCTACGGCGTGTATGCGCAGGCGTCGCGGCCGCAGTGGTCCGGCCCGCAGTCGGCCGGCGATCCCTGGTCCGCGTAGAACCATGAGCCGGATTGAGCGTGATAAAAGGCGTAGCATGCCTCGGTGCCGCTTTCCAGCGGGGGTGAGGTGTAGGCCCAGTAGCCCGGGCACAGTGCCATGGCGGTCTCCGTTCCCGTTTCCCAGGTGGACCACGAAGATTTGAGCTCAACAGGATGGGCGGAGGAGCAGCCGGGCCCCCCGGTTTCCGAATCGCAGCTTGCGTCCGTCACGCATATCCCGATGCGCGTGTCGTCCCCTGTCCCGGTGATCGGGCTGCCATCGCACGATTCCGTTCCCGAGCAGCCGCCTTCGCTGTCGCACACGTCGAGCATGGAGCACGGGTCATCATCGTCGCAGGGTGTTCCTTCGGCATCCCCTTCATCGGCCGGGCACGCGGCGCTCTCGCCGTCGCAGGTTTCGGCCGGGTCGCAAGGCCCGGTGGAAGCCCTGCACTGCGTGCCATCACCGGCCATGGCGTCGGCAGGGCAATCCTGATCCGTTCCAATACAGTTTTCCGCCGGGTCGCAGTCTCCTGCCGACGGCCTGCATTCAAAGTCCTCGGCCGCGACCAGGGGATTATCGCAGGTGTGCGAGTCGCTGCTGCAGATGTTTTGCGTGCAGTCGTGGCCGTCATCGCAGTCCTCTTCCTGCGTCTCCTCGCGGCACGAGTACTGGCAGGCGTCGGTGCAGCCGTCATCAGGATCGCCGTTTCTTCCGTCGTCGCACTCCTCGCCCCCATCGACTTCCCCGTTTCCGCACGAGGCAAGCGTGCATTCGCCGTCCCTGCACGTTCCGTCCTCGCCGCCAGCGGTCTCACAGTCCGATCCCTCGGGAAGCGGATCGCCGCCCACGCAAACGTCCCCGTCGCCGCAGGTTTCCTCGCCGTTGCACGGCTCGCCGTCATCGCAGTCCTCGTTGCCCGTGCAGTTTTCGCCGTCGACCTGGTCCGCCAGGTCCGGCTGGTCGACGCGATCCACGGGGTCATAGACGTCGGGGTCGGGCGAGGGGTCACCCGTCGCGTCCCTGTCCGTTTCCTCGAGGATGTCCGTCACGCCGTCTTCTTCGTCCGCGATCTGGTTGACGCCCCACTGGCAGGACGCAAGGGCCAGCGCGGCCGGGATGAGACAGATTCGGGTGATTGTATCTTCCTTTGATTTCGTTGTTTTCATTTTACATTATTTTAAATAAAATCCTGGAAAACTTCTATGTGAAAAGAGAAAATGTTAAAATAAGGAAAATTCGATACCCGGCCGCCGGACCGGCCGGGTCATGATCGGCGCGCGTTATGAGCGAAGAATGGGATCACATAGAGCTGGGGACCTGGCTCTCGGGCAAGTACGAGATACTGGAACGAGTCGCGAGCGGGGGCGGCGGGCCGGTCTTCTCGGCCGTGGCCGATGAAGAGTTTGTCCAGGTTCATTTTTTCTCAAAGGCGCGGTATCCTGATAAAGACGCATTGAAAAGCGGGGTGGACAAGGCAAGGGAAGCCTGCACGATCTGCCCGGAAGTCATCCTCGCTCCCTCCGACCACGGGTTTTACGAGGAGATTCCATACGTGGTCTATGACATCGCCGATGTCAAGCCGCTGCAGCACTACCTGGAGCCGGGCAACAGGTTCAGCGGACCCGAAGTGCAGGGTTTTTTCGAAGCCCTGTTCATGATGCTCGACCTGGTTCACGAGGGCGGTATTAGTCACCTGGGAATCTCTCCCCTGTCCATCTACGTGAGGGAGGGCGGCGTGGGCCCCCTCAACGTGATCGTGCTGGACTGCTGCCTTGCGCCGCGGGCAGGTCACGAGTTCTACACGGGTCCTGCCGGGGACAAAGAGCTTCTTTCCATTGCCGCCTATGTTTCGCCGGAGCAGGCGTCTTCGAGCGGCGAGGCGGATCACAGGGCCGACCTTTACGCGGTCGGTGCTCTCGTCCACCGGCTGATCCTGGGCAGGGAGCCGTTTGAATCTGAAACCCCTGAGGGGATTATCGAAAAGGTCAAGGGGGAAGCCCCGGCCGGGCTCGATGAGAGCAGCACCGGCATTTCCGGCGGCATGAGGGAATTTCTGGCAAAAGCCCTGGACAAGGATCCCGAGAAGCGCTTCCAGGACGGCACGGAGATGATGGGGGCTTTTTCCGGCGCCGTGGCCGAAGAGGCCGAAGGGGCTGAAGAGGCCGCGGAAGCGGCGCAGGAGGAGGCCGGGGCGCCGGAGCAAGAAGAAGAAAAGGCTGAGGCGGAAGCCGGGCAGGAGGAGGAAAGGAAGGAAGAAGAGAAAAAAGAGGAGAAACAGGAAGAGAAGCTTTCCCTTGCCCTTCCCCTGACGCTGGGGCAGAAGAAAAAATCCGCGCCCCGGGTGGACAGGGAAAAGCTGATGAGCCTTTTCGACAGGCTCCAGAAAGAAAAGCAGAATAAGGCCCGGCCGGAAACAACGCGAAAGGGACCCCTCGATGCAGAGGGTCTGAAGGCGCTGGTGGCGGCTAGAAAGAAAGACAAGCCCCCAAAAGAGAAAGACAGGGAGAAAGCCCCGGCCGAGGAAGAAAAGCCGGCGGTCGACAAGGCGAAACCGGGAAGCGAGGATCCGGAAAAAAAGGATTTCACGGCAGAGAAGAGACAATCCGTGCCTCCCAGGCCGCCCCCGGCCCCGTCGCTGTTTGCTCCCCGAAAGCCGCGTCCCCCGAAACCTGAAGAGGTGACTCCGGGCACGTATGAGCAAACGAAAAAGGATGAGAATCTGGAGATAACCAGGTCGAGCGTGGATGAGGTGATTTCCGGGCTGGCGAAGCCCAAGGCGCTTTCCGACGAAGCGGGGCGGGCTGGTGGTGAATCGAGCGAACCTGCCACGTTCCTGGAATCCTTCCTGGAAGACAGGAAAAAGGTTGGAATTGTAACAGCTGTGATTGCGGCGTTTATGATCATTCTTGGTGTGGTCATTATTGCGGCTATCAGCTCCAGGGATGAGCCCGGGGAGGAGGTGGAAAAGCTCGAGCCTCTTGCACTGCAGGAAGCTGCGGCTGTGCACGATGAGCCGCAGGAGGTTCAGGCACCCAAAACCCCGGCGAAGGAGGATGAAAAGCCCATCCCGGAGCAGCCTGCCGAGGAACCTGAAAAAGCCGAGCCTGTCAAACCAGAGCCTGTCAAACCAGAGCCTGTTAAAGAAGAGCCCGTGAAAGCGCAGGCAGCAAAAGAAGAGCCGGTGAAGAAAGCCTCTCCGCCAAAGAAAGAAGAGAAAAAGCCTGCGAAGAAACCAACGGAAAAGAAAGAAAAGGCGGCTGAAAAGCTTGAGAAAAAGCCCGGAAAAGTGAAGAAAGAGAAGAAAGAGAAGAAAAAGAAACTTGCGCAGGAGCTTGAATACATTTAGCAGCACGGGAAGCGGATGATGGCAAATCGTAGGACAGAGCTTGCGGCCCTTGCATGCGTGGTTGTGCTCGTCCTGTGCCTGCCCTGCATCGAGGCGGCGGCACAGGAAGACAAGTTGAAAACGCCCAAGGGCATGAAGAAGAAGTCGGATCAATCAAAAGACTTAAAGAAGCTTCACGCACAGGCGGTAGCCAGCTTCAAGGCTGGAAAGATCGAAGAAGCCGTGGAGTTTTTTCTCCAGGCGGAGGAAATTGAATCGAGCCCGGTGACGATTTTCAATATTGGAAAATGCTACGACAAGCTCGGAAAATACAACGAGGCTCACGATTACTACTCCAGGTACATGGCCACGGGCGAAGAGGTCAAGCTCGAAGAGGCGAAAGAGGCCATTGCCAGGATAGAGAATCTCCCGGTCACGCTCGAGATCGTCACGTATCCGCCCGACGCGAAAATCACGCTGGACGGCCGGGCTATCAAGGCGGATAAAACGCCCGTGTCCCTGGGGGTCGATAAAGGCGGGCACGAAATCGAGGTCGGCAAGAAGGGCTATAAAACAGCGCTGCGGGAAATCGACCTGCCCTATGGCGGAAGCGAAGTCGTGGAAGTGAAACTGGAGGCGGCCACGAAAAAGGGATGGAAAGCAAACATTCCGATCTCGGTCAGCCTGGCCGTGGGGGCAACAGCTTCCACGTCGAAAACCGTTGCCTCGTACATGGACGCCGGGATCGGGGTCTTCTACAGGATAAAGCAGTTTTCCGTGGGGATCGGAATCGACAATAAATTCTTCTCGGACAGCTACATGCTCACGCTCTATCCCGCGGGGACCTACACGCTGAAGGTATGGAAGGACCTGTCCCTGAACTTTGCCGTGGGCATGGGCCTTGTTTATTTCTATTCATCGGAGCAGGTCGAGGATTCGAGCGGGAACATCGTGGTCAGGGACGGCAATATGTATGATTTTGCCATCCACCTGGACGCCAAGCTGCTCTACGAGCTCGGACCGGTTTATCTGCAATTTGTTCCGGCAAGCATTGACATCGTGACCGGCGCCGGAAGCATCGAGGCCGCGCCCCTCGCCCAGTTCCTTTTCCTCGTCGGGGTCGTCTACGACTTTTAACCGGAAGCTGTAAATACCCAGCCGCTTGTAGTGCGGGGCTTTGGCCCCGGTGTGGCGGCCCTAAAGGGCCGCACTACTTCGATCCGTAGAGGTTCTGGAAGACAATCCTGTACCAGGAGTCGCGCGCGTCCCGCCAGAGATTTAACCAGTTCGCGACGCCGCCGGCAACGAGCTTCTCCATTTGCACGTAGGGGTTTTCGTCGCCGGCCCTCACCCGGTTGGATTTTGCGATTTTGGCCAGGGGCTCGAGGATTTTCATGGCCGGGAAGAGGCGATCGGAAAACACGGTGCGCGACGTCCTCCCGGGGTGCATCCATTTCAGGAGCTCGGCCGCCTGGGGCGTGATCATGGCGCGCACGGACGGGCCCACGAACCTCTCGTACAGATCGCCGCTCATCTTCGAAACAGTGGCGACCCTGTCGAAAACCTGGGTGTTGGTCTCGAAGGTCACGTCCAAGATGTCCCGCTCCTCGAAACGAACGTTGAACTGGGTTTTACGAGGATCGGTCTCACCGGTCTCGCCGTCGATGATCATCTCGTAGAGGCCCGGCTCGAGTTTTTCGATCCTGCCGATGTGCTCGATCATGGCGCGATGCTCCCTGCGCGCCACGGCCGCGGACACGAAGATGCCCAAATGCCCCACGTGCGGGTTGATCATGTAAACGATCCTCTGCCCGTTGTTCTTCAGATCCTCGGTGGTGGGATAGATCTCGGATATCCAGTCCAGGGCCTGCTTGGGCGGCGTGATGTTGTCGCCGCTCGAGGCGAAAATGACCAGCGGGTTGCGCAGGTTCTTCATGTCGATTTTTCGCGTCGGGCTCAGCTCGAGAATTCCCTGCTCGAGCCTGTCGCCGATGAAGAGGTTCTGGACGATCCAGATGATCTCATCCTTGTTGAGCTGGTAGAACCCGGTCCACCACTGCTCGAACTCCAGGAACTTATCCTCGTCGGTATCGATTTTTCGAAACAGGCCGTATTTCTTGTCCCACAGCGTGTTGGCCGGGTTGAGCTTCTCAAAGTTCAGAACGAGCCAGGCGCCGTCGAACAGGCCGCCGCCCAGGTCGGCACCCAGCCTGGCGGCCCAGTCGCCTCCGACCAGGGCGCCGGCGACGCGCATGGGGTTCTCCGTCGGCTCGCCCGCCCAGTAGGACATGGGGGCGCCGTTGATGATGATCGGGCCGGTAACGTCGGGCCTGTCGGCCCCGAGCATGGCCACGGCCCAGCCGGCCTGGCAGTTGCCGTAGACTATGGGCCTGCCCACGTCCCTGTGGCGGTTGGCGACCTCTTCAAGGAAGAGCACCTGCGCCTGCTCCACGTCCTCCAGAGTCTGGCCCGGACAGGGCTCGGGGAAAAAGATCACGAAGTAGGTCGGGTGGCCCTCGAGAAGCGCCATGCCCACCTCGGAGTCCCTCTTGAACCCGCCGATGCCCGGTCCGTGGCCCGCGCGGGGGTCGAAAATCACGACGGGAGTCTTGTTGCCGTCGATTTCAACGCCATCGGGCGGAATGATGCGCAGCAGGGCGTAGTTGGCGGGTCGCACCAGCTTCCTGCCGTCTTTGATCATCTCATGGTCAAAGGCGAGGAGCGGCGGCATGCCCTTTTCATGGTGCTCCAGCATGTTGTTCGCCCTTTTCCTGAGGGCGTTGGTGAAAAGGACGCTGCGCTGGGCGAAATCCACCTGGTACTGCGCCAGGTCCATGAGACCCTGCAGCCATGAGCTCTTCCCTTGCAGCAGGCCCGGGAAAAGGTTTTTTTCTTTGTTTTTTTCTGTCATTGGTACCGTGGTAATCAACTACCCCTGACGGGTAGGGGCGCTTTCAGGCGCACGTTTGTTATAATTCGTTTCTCGGGAGGCTAAAGCCTCCCCTGCCCAGCACGGGAAAACGGAAGGCTAAAGCCTCCCCTGCCCTTGAGTTTAAATGTAATTGTACGGTGTATTCATATTTTATTTTTCCGGCTTATGCAACATAAAACTTGAGTTAAACGGTTGAACATGATTGAATATCCGCAGCAATGAAAGGTTGGGATGAATGAGAAAAACGGCTGCAAAAAACATGCGCCAGGCGCTGCTCCTGCTGGCCGTGCTTTGTCCGTCCGTGATGCTGCCCGCGGCAGCGCTGGGGGGCGGCGGGCCGGCCAACGTCCTGGTGCTTTATAACGGCGACGACACGGACGCAGCCGGCGTGGCCGGCTATTACGCGCAGGCGCGCTCCATTCCCGGGGGCCAGCTCTGCGGTCTTGCAGGCGTCGATCCGACGCAGCGCTCCATGACCTTCGACGACTACGAGACATTCATTCACGAGCCCTTCGACGCATGCCTGGGCGCCCTGCCGCAGCCCGACGAGATCGATTACGTGGTCATCGTTCGAGGTCTCCCCTACAGGATCAGCATCGAGGACGGTTTCACCACGAGCCTGTCCGCCATGCTCCAGGTCCACCGCGCCACCCGGACCTCATCGGAGGAGCAGCTCGCCGGGACTCCGCAGGTGTACGACCCGGAAGGCTATTACAAGGCGTCCATCCTCAACCCGGAGCACATTTACGGCGTCATCTACGGGGGCGATTACGAGATTTCCAACCCCTACCAGTCCTGGTACTCCGCGGCGCCCGGCATTGTCCGGGCTGCCGAGCTGCCTTCGAGCTTCAAGCGCCTGCTTGCGGGAGATGCGGGCGGCTACAGCTTTGGCGGCAACCTTTTCATCGTCACGCGCCTCGACGGGTTCGATTACCAGGACGCCAGCGACCTCGTGGACAGGGCCGTGGCCGGCGACGCGTCGTTCCCTGCCGCACAAATCCTGTGCATGGAAGGCTCGGACCAGCCGCGCGCGGCGCGCGACCCCGAGTGCGAGTTCGTGGTGCGCCACCTCAACATGGCGGACATCACGGCGACCTGGCTGACCCCATTTGACGCGAACCTGTCCGGCCGCACCGTGGCCGCCTATTTCACGGGCACGGCCGGTCTGCGAACCGCCATCGCGGGCAACACCTATGTTCCCGGCGCCATTGCCTGCAACCTCACGTCCACGGGCGCGGCGCCGTCCAATTTCTTCTGCAATGATGCCGGTGACGTGTGCCCGCAGAGCGAAAGCCAGACCTCCATCGCGCGCTTCATCCGGGCCGGCGCCACGGGCGCGCACGGCACCGTGGCCGAGCCGCTCAACAACACCTTCCCCAACGCGGGCACGCTCCTTCTCTACACCTTCGGCTACAACCTGGGCGAGAGCTTTTTCTTCAACCAGCGCTACCTGTACTGGCAGAACCTTTTTATCGGCGACCCGCTTGCCTCTCCCTGGGCCGAGCGGCCGGCCGTTGCGATCGGGACGGACGACGGAACAATTGCGCAGGGCTCGGACCTGAACGTCACGGCGACCCACTTGAGCGGCGTTGCCGGCGTCATCCTGTACCTGGACGGCGTTCGCGTGGCCGACAGCATTGGAGACAGCCTGGCCTACACGATCGACGACCTTCCGGGCACGGAGATCGACGTGCTGGCCGTCGCCATTGCCGCCAACGCGGTCGTCTCAAGGCCGGGATGGCCCAATCCCGACCAGCAGCCGCAGCCCGACGTGCAGGGCTGGAGCACGGCCGCGATCACGGTCACGGAGCCGCTGCCGGAGCCGGACGACGCGCCTGACGAGGCAGTGGAAACAATCGAATCTGTCGATACAGTCGAGCCGGCGCCCGACGCGATCGTGGATGTGCCCATCGATCCTGCGGCGGACAGCGCTGATACGGTCACCGAGCTGCTGTTCGACGTGCCTGCCGGGGACGCGGGCCCGGACGAGCCGGACGACGGCGGATCTGACGAAGGGTGCGGCTGCAGCGTGGCGCGATGATGATGTTTCGGGGGAGTGAATATAAAAGGACAGTAGCTTAGGAGCCGACATGAAAGTTGTGAGCGGAAAAAAAGCCGTTATCACGGGAGCGGCCATGGGAATGGGGAAACATCTGGCCGCCCATTTTGCGCGCGACGGCGCGGATCTGATTCTCGTCGATATCCAGGAAGAAAAGCTGGAGCAGACCGCGGCGGAGCTGCGCCGCATGGGCAGCGGCAAGGTCCACACCTACGTCTGCGACCTGGCTCACCGCAAGGACATCTACGAGATGGCCGAGCGCGTGAGAGAGGAAGTCGGCCTGGTGGACATCATCGTGAACAACGCGGGCGTGGTCTTCGGGGGGGAGTTCCTCAACGTGGACGACGCAAAGCACCAAAAATGCATTGACATCAACCTGGGCGCCGTGATGTGGGTGACCAAGGCGTTCCTGCCCTACATCATCGCGAAGCGCGAGGGGCACATCGTCAACATGTCGTCGGCCGCCGGGCTCGTGGGCGTTCCGGACCTGGCCGTGTACAGCGCCACCAAGTTCGCGGTCATCGGGTTCACCGAGTCGCTGCGCGAGGAGATCAGGCGCATGGGCCTTTCGGACGTCAAGCTGACCACGGTGTGCCCGAGCTACGTGGCCACGGGCATGTTCGAAGGCGTCAAGCCGCCGAAGCTGACGCGCTTTCTTTCGCCGCGGGGCATGGCCAGGAAGATCTACGAGGCCATGAAAAACGACGAGCAGATCGTCATGGAGCCCTTCATGGTGAAGCTGACGCCGCTTCTCAAGGCCATGCTCCCTCCGGATGTGCTGTCCTTGGTCTCCAGGCTCCTGGGAGTGGGCTCATCGATGAAGAAGTGGAGAGGCCACCAGGGGTAGGGGAGGCTTCAGCCTCCCTGGTTGCATGTAGTGCGGGGCTTTAGCCCCGGCAGGGGGGCCCGTAATGGGCCGCACTACATTTCCATTCGAAAAAGCGGAATTGAACAGGGGAGGGTCCAAACATGAAATGGCAATATTTCACCGATGAGCACGAGCTCTTCAGAAAAACGGTCCGCCAGTTTATCGAGAACGAGATCGTGCCGCACGCCGAGGAGTGGGAAAAGCAGGAGCGCATCCCAAAGGACATCTACAAGAAGATGGGCGAGCTGGGTTACCTGGGGATCAACTTCCCGGAGAAATACGGCGGGGCCGAGCTGGACTTCTTCTACACCGTGGTCTTCCTCGAGGAGCTCGCCCGCTGCACCATGGCGGGCTTTGCCGCGGCCGTCAGCATCCAGGCCTACCTGTCGGTCGCACACATCTTCGGGGCGGGCAGCGAGGAGCTGAAGCAGAAATACGTGGTGCCCTCGATCGCCGGCGAGCTCGTCGGGGCCCTGGCCATCACCGAGCCTGACGCGGGCTCGGACGTGAACGCGATCCGCACGAAGGCGGTCAGGGACGGGGACCACTATGTCATCAACGGGTCGAAGACGTTCATTACCAACGGGGTTTTCAGTGATTTCGTCACCGCGGCCGTGAAGACGGTGTCCGAATCCGGAACCGAGGGCATGAGCATGATCGTCATCGACAGGGATACGCCCGGGTTTACGGCGAGGCAGCTCAAGAAAATGGGATGGCACAGCTCGGACACGGGCGAGCTCAGCTTCGAGGACGCCAGGGTGCCCGCGGCGAACCTCATAGGCGAGGAGGGGATGGGGTTTTACTACATCATGGAAAGCTTCCAGCTCGAGCGCCTCGTGGCCGCGGTCCTTTTCGTGGCCGGGGCCGAGCACTGCATGGAGATAACGCTCCAGTATATCAGCGAGCGCAAGGCCTTCGGCCGCCCCCTTAACAGGTTCCAGGTGATCCGGCACAAGCTCGCGCAGCTCGCCTCCGAGCTCGAGGCCTCCAAGTGCCTGACCTACCAGACCTGCTGGCTCCACCAGAACGGGGAGCACGCTGTGCGCGAGTGCTCCATGGCCAAGCTCGTTACGTCCGAGGTGGGAAAGAAGATGATCGACGAGTGCCTCCAGTTTTTCGGCGGGTACGGGTACATGAACGAGTACCTGATCTCGAGGATGTTCCGCGACGCGCGCATCGGCACGATCGGCGGCGGCACGTCCGAGATCATGCGCGAGATCATCTCAAGGATGATGATCGACGACACCCGCTACGACGCCGCGTACAAGAAATAAATTCAGGAGCGCTTGCTCGCTGTCCCGGCTGGTTCAGATTACGATGCGGCAGCCGCAGCCGCCGGTCGTCTCGCCGATGTCTCCAGGGTCCTCAGCGGCGTCTTTCTTCATGTGGTGACCTCCTCTCGGCACTCGCTTGGACGATAGAGCAAGTGGAATTTTCATCGCGCTGCAGCCCCATCCTTGTCATCATGAACTCTGCACCCGTGGCTGTCAAGGGAGCTTTATGGTCGGCCGACTTGACAGCAACCCGGAAGGCAGTAGAATTTACAAGTAGGAATGATGCCTGCCTTGAAAACGCTCGCCGTCGTGCTTGCCGTGGTTTTCCCCCTCGCGCGCTGCACGCTCGACTGGGAAATTGAAGACGCGGGCCGGGCCGACTCGGACCCGGCCGCCCCGGACAGCGCCGACGGCGACTTCCTGCCGGACGGCGCGTGCCCTGACGGCCGGACCCTGTGCGGGGACGACTGCGTTAACACAGCTGCCGACCACGGGCACTGCGGCGGATGCGAAAACGAGTGCGAGCCGGCGGAGGTCTGCAACGAGGGGTCCTGCGCCCTGGAGTGCCCGCCGGGAAGGACGAACTGCGACGGGGCGTGCGTCATGACGGACAGCGACCCGAACAACTGCGGAAGCTGCGGGATCGAATGCCCTTCGGGGCTCAACGCGGAGCCGCTCTGCCGGTCGGGCGGATGCACGACGCGGTGTCTGCCGGGCTGGAGCGACATGGACGGGAACGGGTCCTGCGAGACCAATTGCGTCCCCGCCCCCGGCGGCGAGACCTGCAACGGGCTTGACGACGACTGCGACGGGCTGAAAGACGAGGACTTCGTCTGCCAGGCCGGCCAGACCTCGACCCAGGGTTGCGGAAGCTGCGGGACGCAGACGCGGACGTGCAGCGCGAGCTGCGCCTGGGGCCCGTGGGGCGACTGTACGGGCAGTGGAGAGTGCACGCCGGGCGACGTTCAAAGCCAGGATTGCGGATGGTGCGGCAGACGGAGCCGCGCCTGCGACGGGAGCTGCCGGTGGGGCGCGTATGGCGCGTGCAGCGGGGAGGGCGTCTGCTCGCCCGGCGGCAGCGAGAGCCGGGACTGCGGGAGCTGCGGCCGCCAGACGCGGAGCTGCCAGAGCACATGCCAGTGGGGGACGTGGGGGGAGTGCACAGGGTGCTGCGGCAGTGGGTACAGCTGTTCTTCTTCGTCGGAATGCTGCTCCCCCCTCATGTGCATAAGCAGCACCTGCGATTCCTGCCACGAAGTGGGAGAGAGCTGCTCCTCGAGCCCGGACTGCTGCGGCTACGAGTGCGCATCATGGGGAAGATGCTGCGGTAACCAGGGCACCGGCTGCTCTTCCTCGCTCGACTGCTGCGGAAGCCTCCAGTGCCCGGCCTGGAGCACGTGCTGCGGTAACCAGGGCACCAGCTGCTCTTCCTCTCTCGACTGCTGCGGAAGCCTCCTGTGCCCGGCCTGGAGCACGTGCTGCGGTTACCAGGGCACCAGCTGCTCTTCTTCGCTCGACTGCTGCGGAAGCCTCCTGTGCCCGGCCTGGAGCACGTGCTGCGGCTACGAGGGCACCGGCTGCTCCACCTCGCTGGACTGCTGCGGATCCCTGCTGTGCACGGGCGGAACATGCCAATAGTCACGGGCTTCTAGAACGGATCGTCCTCCCGGCACGGGCCGTAGCTGCGCGCCATGGCGGACGGGCCTGAACCGGCCTCGATGCAGGCGTCCTTGCCGAAGATCCAGGGGATCGGCGTGCCGCCCATGTCGGTGCCGTTGCCCTTGGGGTGGCAGACCCAGGCGTCGCGCGTCTCGTCCGACTCGCCGGCCTCGATGCCGGCCAGGGTGAGAAGGAGCGGGTCGAGTGTGATGACCCGGGTCCTGCACTCGAGCTTGACCTTCTCCTTGATGGGGGGGCACTCCTGCTTCTGCTCGCCTTCGCCTTCCAGACCGCCGGTGATCTTCTCGCATGCCCGCGTGGAGAGGTCGAGATCAATGACCATGAGTTCATTGGTGAGGGCCCACCGGCCCATCCAGACGTTTCGCCACTCCGTGGTCTCCGACTCGTACCCGTACACCTTGTCCAGGTGCGAGAGCTTGAGCTTGCCATCGTCCTCGATCCGGGCCTTTCCGCTCTCGTTGAGAGACAGGCTGACCCGGCTGAAGAGCCTCTTGCCGTCCGCCCCGAAGTCGGAGTGCCTGTTCCAGGATTCGCCCACCTCGAACGCGAGGGTCTCGGCGGTATCGGGCGCCGGCGACACGGTTTTCCCGGGGTCGGACTCGACCGGGACGTGCGGGCTCTCCGGCGGCGGCGTCTGGCACGACGCCACGCTCGACATGACGAGCAGAGCCGGCAGTGTTCGGATCATCCTGAAGGTAGTGTCCATCACGTCGAATTCACGGTCTTTTCCATAATGTACTATAGCCGTTCTTTTTTCTGCGTCAAGAGAGAGCAGGTTTGCTGGTTTGCGAATCGAGCGCATCCGGAGAGCATCCGACCGCGAGTTGAAGGATGAAAGGAGTTATGCTCCATCACACCAGGATGACATGCATGGATCTTACATGTCGAATTCACAAAACGAGCGTGGAAGCAGATTGCAGGGGACAAGGATCGGTGTGAGAAGAACAAGAAGATCGAGGAGGCGGAGACCATCTTCAAGAGCGGCAAGCACGTGATCGCCAAGACCGATCCCTCGGCCTGCTCGGCTCTACGGAGTAGAAGATCCGGCCATGCACGCTTCGGAAGGCGTGGCTTCATATCCACGGCAGACCTCCGACAGCCGCTCCGTGGCCGCCCTCGCGTCGTGAAACAGGGGGTCGCTTTCATCCCCGGGAAGCTGTCGAAGGGCTTTCATGGTCTTGTCTGAGCCGCATGGGACGGCTTCGATCACCTTCCTTATGGCGGCCAGAT
Organism: Pseudomonadota bacterium; assembly: GCA_043813155.1. Taxonomy (GTDB): domain Bacteria; phylum Myxococcota_A; class Polyangia; order DRWM01; family DRWM01; genus JBDRLK01. Next base: position 16,290 of record JBDRLK010000109.1, read on the forward strand.
GGATGGAGGCCTTCTTCATTGTATCAAGCGTCCTCTCTGCCTGCATCAACCCGTCTTCGCTGTCTTCGAGCGAGGGCGGCTTTCCTATGCCCGCCTCTTCCAGGCACTGCTCGGGAATGTCGTGGCCGGTGTGATTGAGACGGGCCACGCAGTTCTGCACGATCCGGGTCTGTTCCTGTTTCGTGACGAGATCGCCCTGCTTTTGCTTGATTTCAGGCAGGCCGGGTATCGTCTGCTGGTGCACGTCATTGTAGTACCGGCTCCAGGCTTGCCGTGCGTTTTCCCTGCCTTCCTCGCATTTTCTCGAAACCGCCGAACCCTTGCAGCTAAAAGCCGAGATCAGAACAATAACAGGCAGAGCCCAGGGAGACGCTCCTGCCAGGGCGGCTCCCTTCCGAGAGAATTTTTCCCGTATTCGAATCATTGTTCCCCATCATACGGGATCGACTTTTCACGGTCAACCATGATTTTCCCTTATGTTTGCGGATCTTTCCGGAGGGTGCGATTGGAAGCGATCGGTCAAGCTGGATCCGAGGAAAAGAGCCGCCAGAAAAACGCGGATCATGAGCGCATCCGGAGCGGGCACCTCGATCCGGCCGGTTGTTGACGAATTAGTGTGCAAGCCTATAATCATGGGAAAGAGGCGTTGCATGGAAAAAGAAGATGCATGTCCGGCAGCCGGTAGGACTGACCGGCCTTGCCGGACGATGATCATTGCCGCAGCCTTGCTTGTTGTCCTCATGCCGGGTGGCTGCTCGCTGCTGATCGACTTCGAAGCACCCGGGAGGGACGCGGGCGTCGACCCTCCGGACGGGGGGGACGGCCTCGATGCGACGGAGCCCGAGGAGGAGATCGATGGCGGCGGCCCGGAGGCCGAGGACGCGCAGGACTCGGCCGGGCAGGAGGGCGACGGCCCGGACGGCGGGGACGCACAGGACCCGGACGGGCAGGAGGGCGACGGCCCTCACGACGGGGATGGGGAGGAGATCGATGGCGACGGCCCGCACGACCCGGACGCGCAGGACCATGAGGATACGGGGCCGCCGGACATCCCGGCCGATGAAGAGGACCTCGATGCACGGGACGGCGACGACGCCGGCGAGGAGCCGCTTTGCGGGAACGGCGAGGTCGATGAGGGAGAGGAGTGCGATCCGCCCGGCCTGGATTCCCGCGACTGCACGACGTCCTGCGAGAGCACCGGGACGCAGACCTGCGTGGAAGGGTGCGCCTGGGGCGAATGCGGCCCGCCCGTGGAGTCATGCAACGGCCTCGACGACAACTGCGACGGGCAGCCGGACGAGGGCTTCGAATGCGTCCTGGGCGAGGACCCCCGGGACTGCGTCAACCCCGCGGGCGTGCCCGGAACGAGCGAATGCAGTGCGTCATGCCTGTGGACGCCGTGCTGCGGCATCGAGGACTGCGACAACGGGTACGACGACAACTGCGACGGCGTCGTGGACGAACCCGGGCGCATGGGCGGGCAGATCCGGGTGACGGACGATCCCGGCCACTCGACCCTGCCCTCGCCGGCCTGGACGGGCTCGGAGATCGTCATGGCCTGGCACGACAACCGCGACGGCCGCAGGGAGATCTACATCGCCAGGGCCTCGGGGCTGGGAGAGAAACTCGGCGGCGACATCCGCCTGACCGATTCCCCGGGCGATTCGACCCAGCCCTGGCTGCGCTGGACGGGATCGGAGATGGCCGTGGCCTGGAGCGACACCAGGGACGGCAACGCAGAGATCTACTTCGCAAGGGCCACGGCCGCAGGGGAGAAGATCGGCGATGACGCCAGGATCACGGACGACCCCGGGGTGTCCGTGACGCCGGTGATGCAATGGGCGGAGACGCAGCTTGGGGTCGCGTGGGTCGACGACCGGGACGGCGGCGCCGACGAGTCGGAGATCTATTTCGCCCTGATCTCCTCATCGGGAGAGAAGACGGGGGGCGACATCCGCCTGACCGACGCCACCGGGGTCTCCGACATGCCCTCGCTGGCGTGGACCGGGTCGCAATTCGGTGTGGCGTGGAAGGACTGGCGGGACGAGGACTACGAGATCTATTTCGCGCTGGTCTCGCCGGAGGGCGTGAAGGAGGCCGGCGACGTGCGCGTCACGAGCGTGCCGGAAGGCTCGGGGGGGCCGTCGATCCAGTGGACCGGCTCGCGGTTCGCGCTTGCATGGTGCGACGCCAGGGACGGCTTCGGCGTGGAGATCTACTATACGACGCTCTCCGGGGCGGGCGCCAAGGAAATCGACGACGTGAGGGTGACGAACGCCCCCCTGCGCTCGGGGTTTCCATCGCTGCAGTGGACGGGCTCGGAGGTCGGCCTGTCCTGGAGCGACGCGCGGGACGATCCTTCCGGCGAGATCTACTTCACGCGCCTCTCCCTTGACGGGGAGAGACTGGGCAGCGACGTTCGCGTCTCGTCCAGGAGCGGCCTGTGCGAGTACCCCGAGCTCGTCTGGACGGGCTCCCTCTTCGCCGCAGCGTGGCACAGCGACTGCGCCGGCTCTCTGGACATCTACCTCGCCCTCATCGGCTGCGATTGACCGCCGCCCGGTCAAGTCCCGCGCAGGGGCGCGCCGGGGGCCGCCTAAAGGAGGCCTCGCACCGCTTCGTCCAGGGCGCTGCGGCAGGCTTCGGTCGATAAACGGCAGGTTGTGGCGCTGGTTTCGTACGCGATGCAGCCGCCGGCGTCGAGGACGAAAATGTCCTCGTTGGTCGCCCCCCAGGCCGTGAACACGCCCGCCCCGTCCATGAAACACGCCGCCTCCGATCCACCCGCGAAATTCTCCAGGGCCTCCTGCGTGGTCGGGTAGCCAACGACCCAAAGCTCAAGCGCGTCATAGCCGTGCCCGTCCGAACGCCATTCCTGAAGCATCCCGTCCAGCAGCGCGAACTGCGCCATGCAGTCCGGTCAGCCGTAGGACCAGAACGAGACCACGATGACCTTGTCGCTTGTCCCGGAAAGGATGCGATCCTCGAGATAGGTGGCCGAGTCGGGATTGTAATCCTGCAGAATGAAATCGGGCGCCGGCTCGCACCATGCCTCCTCTTCGGCATCCGGCGGAGCGTCGCCGTCGCCGTCGTCTTCGGCGGCCTCGCCGTCCCGTGCGTCGCCGTCTTGCCTCAGGTCTTCTTCCGGCGCGTCTTCGATCGGATCCTCTTCACGGTCAAGGGCCGCGTCGCCTTCCAAGTCCTGGCCGGCGTCGATGCCTTCCTCCCCGGCCGCGTCGTCAAGCGGCTCGTCAACGGCCTCGCCTTCGTTTTCCCCGTCCTCCACGACGTTCTCCTCGCCTGCCTCGCCGTCATCAGGCCGCGCCGCGTCATCGGAAACGTCGGCGTCCCCGTCGTCCCCCCCTGACCGATGCGAGCATGCCTGCGCCTGCGCCAGGACGCCGATCAGCGCCGCGGCCGCGCTGGCCCTCATGATCCATGCTGCCGTGCAATCTGTCAAGCGAATCTCTCCCTTCCGGTACGTCCATCATGGGGCCGAATGCTCTCCCGCCCGTGGTGTTAATCAAACGGCTTCCAGCTCCTGCAAAAAAAACGGCTGCCGCAAGCCGAAGGCCTCCAAACAGTACCGGTAAACCGAGATGTCGTGGGCCGCGGGGCCTACAGGAGAAATAAAAGCACAATTTGAAAAGGAATTCAAGTATTCCAACCGTTCGAATGTCTTGTATAAACAGGGGAAAAATGCCAGAATAAACCGTCATGAGATACAGGAAAATGCATCACGTTCTTGTTTGTGCCGTACTTGTTTCCACCGTCTCATGCAAGGACGACGGGGAAACGATCGTCGAGGGCCCCGGCCTGATGGGAACCTCGATTTT
>JBDRLK010000110.1:0-13253 GCA_043813155.1 Pseudomonadota bacterium
AGGTAGGCCTTGATATTTTCCTTGTCCATGCCCGTGGAATTGTAGAGCGCGAATTCCAACTCCGGCTCGATGGCCTTGATCTCCTTTGCATAGGCCCCGTCCGGATACTTGCTGACGTATTCCTGGTACAGCTCGGCCCTCTTTGAAAGATCGTCGGATTCCATCAGGCTGCGGTAGAGCCAGTATTCCCCCTTGGATGTGAACATGGCGCAGCCCGCCAGGACAACAAATAAGACCGGCAGATGCCGTTTGTTAAAAAATCTACCCATGATTGAACCTCACTGCCATTTTTTATTCCGGGTCGCAAAGTGCATCGGCCCTGCATTCCCAGGGGTCGACTCCCCAGTCATCGCACGACACGCTTATCAGGGCGTCCAGGCATACTTCCGCTTCGCTGATGGAAATGAAGGGATGCCACCACTCCCCTTCCGGGCACAGTGCCGGGTCGGGAATGAGGTCATCGCACCTTGGCTTGCAATAATTCTGGTCATGCGTCGAACAGTTGTGACTCGCGATGCACAGGTCGCGCAGGTGATCCTCGGTGTATGCGCCGTCGAAAATATCACAGTCCACGGCTTCCTTGTACGCGTGTATTTTGCAGTATTCCACGCAGTACCAGATATAGTCCACCTCATCGGTGGTCTCGCTGCTGCACCCCTCGACCTCCCCGGGGAGCGGGGCCGCCAGGACCAGCAGAATGCACCCGCAGCCGATGATCAGTGCCGTGATCCTCAGAATCTTCCATTTAAGCATCTTCATGTCTCCTGGTATTATTCATCTTTTACGGGCTTGAAAAGCTCATAGGTTATCAGCAGCCCGGCCGACCCCCCGAACACGAAGGCGTTCTTGCTGCCGAAATACCCGTCCATGTTCACTTCCGCGAACATGCCGAACCCGGAAAGGAAATAGTAGACGGCTCCGAAGAAAATGCCCAGGCCGAACGCCGTCATGCCCTTGGCCACAACGGAAACCTGGGGTCCGAAAATCCACTTCCAGTGCTTCGAGGGCCTCCCCGAAAACTGCCACCCTATGCCCGGCGCGTACTGCTGCACATCCTGAAGGAACCCTATCTCGATCGAAAAGGGGAAGGTAAAGAACGGGCCGTGGAGAATCCGCCCGCCAAGCTTCGGCAGGTCGAACTTCAGCAGGTTGACCCCGACCGTCGCTCTCAGGGAGAGGGGGGACCGTCCCCCGCCGGGCGCTACCACGCCTTCCTGCACACCCACACCGGCGTGGACCTCGAAAATTTTAAGCTTCTTCTTCCCTTCCTGGGCCTGCGGCTGGTAATAGGTCAGGCCCGTGTTTCCGTCCCAGCCGCCCTGCCCGTACGCCGCCGCGCTGAACAGAAACAGGACCGCCGCGGCCGCTGCCCACACCGTCCATGCAGTGCTCTTGTACAATTTATCCATGTGAGTCTCCCGAAAGAAATCAGATACAAGTTTTAATTCTGCTTATACTAGATTTTATCAAGAATCAACCCCTTGGTTAAAATGGTGATAATCAGAGGGGAACAACCCGGCGTGCTCCCGTGGGTGGTGGAGGCTGTAAGCTGATAGCCGACAGCTTATGGCTGAAAGCCGCCGCAGGCCGAAGGCCTTCGGCTCTATATCGGGATAACGATGTCGTCAGCGCAGACCGAAATGTCTAGGATCAGGTACAGCAGTATCTTTTCCTGGGGAATCATTTCGGGCCTGGGCGCCACTTCCAGCGCCCCGATCGTGTGGTAGGTTGTGTACAGGACCTTTCCGCACCCGTAATTGAACACGACATTGAGCGGCTTGTCCCCGTAGCCGGGAACGGTTCCGTTGATCACCTCCTCGGGCGTGATATCGATCGGCTCGCCGAACTCGTCGATGCCCGGCACGACCGACGTGGCCTCCACGCCGACCCAGCTCTTGAGAAACTCAATGCTCCCGGGGTCGTGACCCAGGGCCACGAGCCAGGAAGCCAGGTCCGCGTTCCTGATGCTTCCCGTGGTGTCCCAGAAGTCGTCGATGACTTCCTCGGCATGTCCCACGTTCGAGTCATCTCCCACGAAGTCGATGAAATCGGGGAACACCTGCTCCAGGAAATCATAGGACCAGTCCGCAACGTACAGCTTTCCACCCTTCTCAACAAAGCTGCGCAGGTTTTCGATGACCGCAGGCTCGGCCAGGACCTCGTCGCTGTGCCGGCCGTCCGTGCAGGGAATAAACAGGACATTGAAGTCGTGAAGATCGTTGAGGTCGGGTGTTTCCAGGGGCCGGCGGAGAAATTCCTTGAAATCCTCGACGCCCATGCCGAAAGCCTGGCCGCCGTTGCCAAGCAGCGTGAACTCCTCCGTTCCCCGCTTGTAGTGATAGTCGGACTCCAGGTCCGCAAGGCCGAACTTGGCCAGAAGGTCCTCGAACCAGTCATAGGCCCCGGAAGCCACGGCTATCTCGGGAATCGTGTCCATGCTGCCTTCGTCATACCTGTTCGGGAGCGTCGTCATGTCCTGGGGGATGTCAACGGTCCGGCCGCCGTAGACCGTGATTCTCCTCACCCTCCTGAACTGGCCCTTCTGAACGACCATGTTCCATTCACCCTCGGGGATGCGCTCGATCCTGAACGTGCCGTAGCTGTCCGTCATGGCCTGGGGCGTGGCCGGCGCCAGGCTCACGCACTTGTCGCAGTACACGTGGCGCGGAATGAAGGGCGCCTCGCTGCGCGTCAGGTAGACCAGGGCCTGGGCGATGGGGAACCTGTAGCGAAGATCGCTGGCCGGGCTGAAAACCGTTCCCGCGATGTTGCCCAGCACCTCGGGGTTAGTGTCATCGGTCGGCACGTCCCAGGGTATGTCGGGAGCCGCATCGGGGTCGCCCGTGACGTCCGCGTCAGGGGGCGTGTACGTCGGGTCCGAGCTGCAGCAGCACAGGCCCGCGGCCAAAAGCACTGAAATTAGATGTCTTTTCATTCTCATTCCGAATTAAATAATGATGACCTCATCCGTGCACAGGCCTATCTCGAGGATCAGGTAAAAAAGGATTTTCTCCTGCGTCAGCAGGTTGGGCCTGCCCGTGCCCCCCATCTCACCTACCGTGTGGTAGCTGGTGTACAGGACCTTGCCGCAACCGTAAGGGAACGTCAATGTCAGCGGCGCGTTGCCCGACATGCAGTCGCGGAACGAATCCACGGGGCCCTCCGCCCAGGTGTAAGGCGTGATGGTGATGGGGTTGCCGTCCCCATCAACGCCCGGGACATTGCCGAGCGTCAGGATGCAGTCCCAGTTCTCCTCGAAATTAATGGAGTCCGCGGGATCGCCGATGGCCATGAGCCAGTCTCTCAGGTCCGGGTCCGCGGCCCGGCCCAGTGAATCGAAGCTGTTGGAGGCGGTATCCGCCGCTCCTATTGAAGTGTCGTTGCCCTCGAAGTCGAGGAAGTCGGCAAACGCCTGCTCGACAAAATCATAGGACCAGTCCGCGATGTACCACTTGCCCCCCTCCTCCACGTACCTGCGGATATTGTCCAGGACCACGGGGTCCCTGAGCGCGCTGTCCGTTGATGAGCCCGAGCAGGGAACGAAAATCACGTGATACTCCATCATCCACTCGAAGCTGCGAAGCAGGTTTGCAAAGGGCGTGAAATCGCTGCCGAATCCGCCGCCGCCGTTGTCGAACATGTCGATGTGATCGCAGGGCGTCTCGTCCCATTTGTACTCGGCAGTCATGGGGCACAGGCCCATCTTGGTAACGATGTCCTCCATGACGTCATAGGAGCCCAGGGCCACGGCCATTTTCGGAGTGTAGTCGTTGGGCGGCGCGTGATACCTGGGGAAGGTCGTGTTCAGGGGGTCCACGGCGGTCACCGTGTCGCCCACCACGTCGATGAGCGAAATCTTCATGAACTCGCCCTTCCGCACGACCATGATCCATGACCCCTGCGGAATGTTGTCGATCCTGAACGAGCCGTTGGCCGCGGAAAACGTTTGCGGCACCGTCTCATCGAGCGTAACGCAGATGTGACAGTAAGCCCCTTCGGGAATGGGCGTGGGCTCCTCCTTGGTCATGTAGATCAGGGCCCCGCTCACGGGGAAATTGAACACCATGGGGTTGCCGCTCTCCGGCGACATGACGATCCCCTCGACGGACCCCTTGGGGCCGGGAGTGAAATCGGGCGGCGCCGTGTCCGCAGCGTCCGTTGTGACCGGCACGTCACCGCTGTCATCGGCCGGGTCGCCGGCCGTATCGCTCGTGCCGTCGCCGTTTCCGCTGCCGTCCCACCCCAGGTCCCCTGAATCGCAGGCCGCCGACAGCAGCAGGGCTGCCGCGAGAAGGATCAGATAACTGAAATGATGGTGTACTCGGGTATCTTTCATAATGTTTTCTCCCGCTATAGATTAGCGATTTTACGTGGAATGATATAATAAACCAACACTATTTTTTATAGTACGAATAGGCAAATTGTCAACGAATTGAAATCAAAGGAGCACAGGGGGGGGACGGCAGGCGACTAGGAGCCATCTCATAAATACCTTTTTCACCCAAACATGGGTAGGGGCGGCTTCAGCCGCCCGAGGAGACATTGACTGCGAGAGGCTAAAGCCTCCCCTACCCGGGGAATTAATAATATTATGAGATGGCCCTTAGATAATGATGACCTCATCGGTGCAAAGGCCGATTTCGAGGATCAGGTAAAACAGGATTTTTTCCTGCGCCAGAAGCGCGGCCCTTCCCTCTCCTCCCATGTCCCCAACCGTGTGATAGGTTGTGAAAAGCACTTTCCCGCACCCGAAGGGGAACGTCATGGTCAGGGGCGCGTTGCCCGCCATGCACTCATGGCCACGCGTGATCGGGCCTTCCGCCCAGGTATAGGGCGTGATGCTGACGGGATTGCCGTCCTCGTCAATACCCGGCACCGTGCCCATGGCCTGGATGCAGTCCCAGTTCTCTTCGAAATCGATGTTGTCCGCGGGCTCCCCGATGGCAAGGAGCCAGTCGCGCAGGTTTGCGTCCACGGCCCTGCCCGTGGAGTCAAAGCTCCCTGACGCCCAGTCGGCCGACCCGACCTCATAGTCATCCCCTTCGAAGTCCAGGAATTCCGGGAACGCCTGCTCCACGAAGTCATAGGACCAGTCCGCGATGTACCACTTGCCGCCCCGGTCGACATAGGATCTTATGTTGTTCAGCACGGTCGGATCCGAAAGCGCGTCATCCGTGGTCGACCCCGAGCAGGGCACGAAGATCACGTGGTACTGCAGCATCAGGTCGAGGTTGCGAAGCAGGCTGTCGAAAGGCGTGTAATCCGCGGTCCAGTCGCCGCCGCCGTTGCCGTAAAAGTCGATGTGATCGCAGGGGTCGCCGCTCCAGTGGTACTCGGCGTCGAGCGGGCACAGGCCCATCTTGGCTACGATATCCTCCATGGTGTCGAAGGAGCCCAGGGCGACGGCCATCCTGGGCGTAAAATCGTTGGGCGGGGCATGGTACTTTGGGAAGGTGGTGTTGACCCGCTCCGTTGTTATCACCGTGTCGGCGATCACGTCGATCAGGGACACCTTCCTGAAATCGCCCTTTTCCACGACCATGACCCAGGAGCCCTGCGGAACATTGGCGATCCTGAACGTGCCGTCGGCAGCCGAAAAATCGCTCGGCACGGTCTCGCTCAGCTCCACGCACCTGTGGCAGTAAGCGCCGTCGGGCATGTTGCCCGGAGGCTCCTTCACCAGGTAGACGAGCGCGCCGCTCACCGGGAAATTCGTGACCATGGGATCGCCGCTTTCCGGCGACATGACGACTCCTTCGATCGTCCCCTTGGGCCCGTAAAAATAATCGGGCAGCACGTCCTCGCCGTCCGGGGTCACGAGCACGTCGCCGTCCCAGTACGGGTCGCCCCCCGTGCCGTCCCCGTTCCCCGCGTCAAAGTTAAGGTTATCGGACTGGCAGGCCCACGACGCCGCCGCGACCACCGCGGCAAGGAGCGCAAGAGTCAATCCATTGAGCGTTCCAAGTACTTTCATTTTTTCCTCCCAGGTACGTTTTTCGTTACAAAGTTCGACGGGAGGCTGAAGCCTCCCCTACCCATCGAGAGAAAGCGGGAGGCTGAAGCCTCCCCTGCCTTATTTCAACCGTGAGCTTAATCCTGTTCAAATCCTTATTCAAGAAAAATTCTCGTCAGGTTCGAGCCGGCCGGGTACCCGTAGGAGCCGGCGGCATAGTAGCCGTAAACCGTTACGCCCACGGGCTGGAGGCCGCCGTCCACAACGTGGCTTCCCTCGACGATCTCGCAGGTGTACTGCCTGTAGGTAAAACCGTCGAGCTCTCCCGTCAGGTCGCCCGGGCCGCAGAGGGACGCGATGTCCGCGTCGTCGAGCGTGGCGTCGAACCCGTCGGGCATGGAGATGACGGCGTAATTTCTCGCAAAGTTGATGCCCGTGGTGAACACGTAATAGGGCCTTCTCTCCTCCACGGCCGGGAAGGGCACGAGCGCCGGGTCCCCGATGTAATCCGTGCACTGCTGCTGCGCCGTGAGATACTGCACCACGTGCACGGGCTTGCTTGCCTCGAGAACAAACCCCGTTTTGGCCTTGAACTCGATCCATTCCAGCTCGCCCAGCGTGAACGTTGGATGCTCGGCCAGGTTCGTTGTCACCACCGTGTCGTCCTTGGCCGCCATGACCCTGTAATAGTCCGGCTCGATGTATCCGCCCGAGGAACGAACGGGCGAGCGGGTCACCACGTACTTCTTGCCCATGGCCGTCTTGGGGATGACCTGCTGCTCCACGTGCTCGGCGCAGCAGTTGCAGTCGGAAGGATCGCTGCACCCGGGCGGCAGCTCGTCGCCGATGACCGTCATGTCCACGCCCGCGAACACGACCACGGGTTTGTCCGATTCCACCACCGTTCCCGTCAGGTCGGGAAGCTCGTCGAAAAGCCCCGCCATCGCCCTGTTCTCGAGGTTCAGGACGTCAAAGGGGCCGAGCGTTGCCTGGTAGATGTCGCCCGCCCGTATGGCCGGCACGGCCGCGTACCCGGCCGGGATGGGCGGGATGCTGGCCTCTATGTCGTAGCTGGGGATCACGCTTACGGTCGTGTTTTCCTGGGTGCCCACCACGGTCACGTAGCTGCGGTTCGGCGCGGGCAGCAGCCCGGGAACGGGCATGGGGTTGGCCGGCGGCAGCGTGATCACGTAGTAGAGCGTGTCGATGCCCGACTCGGGAATGAGCAGGGAAGCGTCGTTGGTAAAAGCCTGGACAATGGGGTTGAACTGGTAGGCCACGACCGGAATCGTGCTCGTCAGCTTGAAGGCGCGGCTGCTCAGCCCGCTCTGCGGCCCGTCGTCCGTGTGCTCCGTGATGTTGGGCCCGTCGATGTCCCTCCTCGGGAGGTTGAAGATGTGTATCGATCCCGGGTCGACGTCCGCGACCTCCACCTCCACGGTGGCTGGCGGGTTGCCGTAGGCGGATTCATCCATCTGCGCGGTGACCGTGGCCGTGTGCCTCGTGTCCACGTTCGCGACAGCCACGGCAAACTGCGCGCCCGCGGCATTGTCGATCGAGTTCTCGCCGTTGTCCAGGTCCACGGCCCAGTACACGCAGCCCACGTTGCTCCTCTCGCTCGCCGCAGCGTCGCAGAGGCTGACGCAGGAGCCCGTGGCCGGGTCGCAGGTCGACCCTGAGATCTCCTCGCAGTCCGCGATCAGCTCGCCGCCCGTGCCGTCCTCGTTGCACTGGTAGAGCAGCGGGCCCACGCAGTAGGTCTGGCGGGGGTGGCATACCACGCACCCGTAATCGTCGTTGCATATCAGGTCCCCGGCCGCGCAATCCTCCTTGTCGACCCACACGCCGTCCTCGCATTCCTGGAACATGCTCCCGAAGCACCGCGTGTCCCCCTCCGTGGTGCAGGGGGTATGCATTTCCTCGAAGTCGGTGTCGGTCGGCGTGTCCGTGCCGTCGAATTTAACGCTGTTTTCCGTGCCGCAGCCGCAAACCAGCAACAATGCGGCCGCCCACGCCACGCTGATTGTGTTTTTCTTCATAGGTATGTCTCTTTTCATTTGCGCGTGCATCGCGCGAACAAACGGGTTACAAAGCAACCCAACCAAGGCTTATTATAGAAACAACCATCGAATTTGCAACAAAAATTACCTTGTATATGTTTTTTTCCGAACTATAATAAATTGTAAAATGTCATCTTTCCATCAATAAAACAGGAGCAATACAATGTCCACCACGATAAAGCGTTTCCTCACACTGTGCAGCCTGGCCGTTTTCTGCGCAGCCCTTTGGGCGTGCGGCTCGGCCACGAGAAAGACATCGGACGACGCCGACGGCGAGGCGCTGCCCGATCTTACCGACACCATGGACGGCGTCGAAGCCGTCGACATTCCCGCGGACGGGTCCGACGGCGCGGACTGCGTGGACAATGACGGCGACGGGAGGGGCCCCGGGTGCCCCGAAGGGCTTGACTGCGACGACGACGACCCGCTGCACTGGAACGACTGCCCGGACTGCGCCGCTACCCACGCGCCCGGCTGCCCCTGCCTGCCGGGCGAGTCCTATGCATGCTACGAGGGACCTGCGGAAACGCGCATGGTGGGCGCGTGCGTGGACGGCACCCGGTTCTGCGAGGAAGGGTTCCTCGGTGACTGCGTGGGCCAGCAGCTGCCCTCGAGCATCGAGTCCTGCGGCAACGACCTGGATGACGACTGCAACGGCGCCGGGGACGAGGAAGTGTACGGCCCCTGCGGGGACTGCGACACCACGTGCCGCAGCGAGGGGGACGTGATCCCGGACCCCGATGACCCGCACTCCGACGGCGTTGTGGACAATCCCGACGGCCCGGGCATCGTCCTGGGCTCCTCCGAGATCGACGCGGGCTTCGCCTGGATCGCCAACGCGGGCGAGGGCACGGTCTCCAAGCTGCGCCTTACCGACGGCGTCGAGGTCGGGCGCTACAGGGTCGGCAAGTGGGGCACGTCGGACGACCAGCCGTCCAGGACGGCGGTCGACAGCCTGGGCAACGCCTACGTGGCCAACCGCGCCCACGTCTCGGCCAACAACCAGGCGTCGGTCACGAAGCTCGCCGGCGACCTGTCTTTCTGCACGGACCGCAACGGCAACGGCTCCTACGAGACCTCCACCGGGCCGACGCCCCTGCCGCTGGGCGAGGACGAGTGCGTGATCTGGACCGTAGACGTGGGCAACCCCGGGGGCTGCGCCAGGGCGCTGGCCATTGATTTCGGCGACCCGGAGGACCCGCTCACGCCCGGCAACCCCTGGGTGGGCCTGTGGAGCGAGATGCGGTTCCTCAAGATGGACCCGGAAGACGGGCACGTGCTCGATGAAGTGGCCATCGACGTCAACCCCTACGGCGCGGCCATCGACGGCGACGGCTGGATATGGATCAGCGGCATGAACCCAGCGCCCGGCTACATCCAGCGCTTCAGCACGGTCACGGGCGAGGTGCAAGCGGCCATATCAACCTCGGGCACGGGGTGCGGGCACGACTCCGGCCCCTACTCGCCCTACGGCATATGCGTGGACACCGAGAACAGGGTCTGGGTCGGCTCGTGGAGCGCCCACGTGTGCAGGTACAACCCCTCGGACGGCACGTGGCTGGCCGTCAACGTCAACCTCGACGTGGCCCGGGGCGTGGCCGCGGACAGGAGCGGGTATGTCTGGGCTTCCAACTACGGAGGCGGCGGAAACTGGATTCACGGCATCCAGATGGACACGGGAGCCATCGACTTCACTTACTCCATCGCCGGGAGCGCGCCCATCGGCGTGGGTGTGGACCAGCTGGACCAGGTCTGGACCGTGAACCAGGGCTCGGAAACCGCCACGCGCCTCGTCAAGGCCACGGAAGTGCTGACCGAGACGCCCGTGGGAACATCGCCTTACACGTACAGCGACTTCACGGGGTACCAGCGCTCCATCATGATGGACGAAGGACGCTGGTACCACGCGTTCCACAGGTGCAACAACAAGCCCGAGGACCGATGGGGAGAGCTCACCTGGGACGTGGACACGCCTTCCGACTCGACCGTCACGATTTTCGGGTACAGCGCTGAGACAGAGGATGCCCTCCTGACCATGGACCCCGTGCGGCTCGCGCTCATCGCGCCCGACGCGCCGCCCGCCGACATAACGGCCATATTCGCGGACGCCGGCGTCCCGCTTTACGAGTGGCTCGGCATCCTCGTGGTTCTCAGGCCGTCCTCGGACCTGCTCTCTCCCGTTGTCCGCGCCGTGGAGGTCAAGTGGCACTGCCACGAGCTCGGGTAGGCCCGCGGGGGTGGGTGTCGGGCGGCCTTCCTGGGCCGCCGCGGGGTGGCGACTGCGGGGCTAAACCCCCGCACTACCAGAGAGGCGTTGGAATCTCGAAAGGCTCAATTCCTCGAGCTCGGCTTCGTACTTTCCGTCGCCGAGCACGGCCGAGGCCGTGAGCTCGCCGCAGAAGGGGGCCAGCGCGATGCCGTGGCCGCCGAATCCCGCCGCCATGTAAAACCCCGGAACCTGTTCGACACGGCCGAGCACGGGCATATCGTCGGGCGTCAGCGTTCGCCAGCCCGCCCACCCCCTGGCAATGCTGCCCTCAAGGAGGCCGGGCATTCTGCCGGCCACCCGGTCCTCGACCTTGAAAAGCCACGACCACTCGAAGGGCGGGTCGTTGCCGAGCAGCTCCACCTCGTCCTCCTCCATGAGGGAAAGAAGGAACAGCTCCCTGAAAGGTCTCAGGTAAAATGGCGCGTCGAGGTCCACCATGAACGGAATCTGCCTCGGTATCCGAATTCCCTTTCCAATCTGCCACATGAGCCTGCGCCTCGGCCTCAGCGGCGGCGTTTCGGCCATGCCCGCCGCGACGCACAGCTCTGCCGCCCAGGGGCCGGCGGCATTGACAACGGCCGGGGCGTGGATCTCGCCGCGCGTTGTCTCCACGCCGGCCGCCGCGCCCCCCTTCCCCCTGATGATGCCCGTGACCCTCGTGTTGAACATGAACACGGCGCCGCCCCCCCTCGCCCCCCTGTACAGGCCCGCGGCCACCTGGAAGGGGTCAAGGTTCAGGTCGTCCGGCGCCAGCGTACCGCCCGCGAGGTCATCGGTGCGGATGAACCCCCAGCGCTTCCCGATTTCGTCGGGCGTGAGGATTTCCGTCTTGAAGCCGACCTTCCTGTGAATGGCGTCCTCGCGAAGAAGCTTCTCATGCGACGCGGCCGAGCTCGCCAGGTTCAGGTAGCCCGGGATCTCGCAGTCGGGGTTCACGCCGTAGCGCTGCTCGAACGTAAGCAGGTCTCTTGTGGTCTGGTCCGCAATTCTCGTGAGGGTTTCGGTGTGGAGCTGCCTGCGGATCGAGCCCGCCGCCTTGGTCGTGGAGCCGCAGGCATAGGTGGCCTCCATCTCGACGACAAGGACCTTGACTCCCCCCCTCTCCGCAAGCGCCCTTGCCGCGGCCAGGCCCGCCACGCCGGCTCCGAGAACAATAACATCCGCCGTCTGTGCTGTTCCGGTCATGACAATTGCATCAATAATATCGTTGGGCAGGGGAGGCTTCAGCCTCCCATTCCGTGATTTAGGCGCCCCGAGGGGGCGCAGCTACAGGCGGGCCAAGGGCCCGCAGCTACTGCTTGAGCAGCTTGGCGGTTTCATCCATGGCTTCCTCGAGCTTTTCCACCCACTCCCCGCTGTAGCCGACCCTTTCCGACATGAGGAGAGTTTTTTCCCAGACGTTGACGGCGCTTTCGAGAAGCGGGCTTACCTTCTTGTCCAGCATCTCGAAATATATTTCCTTCAGCTCCTTGGTGTTGATGGAAGGAGGGAGGGGCGCGCCCATGACCTGGTCATAAAGGGTTTTCATGAGCATGCCGACCTTGTACCCGCTCACGGCCGCCCAGTGATAGTTGCCGATCTTGATGGTTTCCACGAAGGCGTCCTTGGCCTTCATCATGAGTTCGAGCTTCACTTCGAACTCCTTGCGTATCTTGCTCTCCTGCGTGGAGAAGGTTACCTCCTCGAATTTTGTCCGGTAGATCTCGGCTATTTCGAACTGGGCCTGTGCAGCGTAGTAATTGTTCTCGATCCTCTCTTCAACGCTGACCTCGATAAAAAACATGATGTTTTCGCGCAGCACGTCCTCTGCCTTGGCAAACTCGCTTTTCCCGATCAGGAGCTTGCCGATCCTCGTCCGGGCTTCCAGCTTGTCCTGGCTCGACAAATCGTCCCTTTCGAGAAGCCCATTGTAAACGGCGATGGCCTCGTCGCTCTTTCCCAGGCTTTCGAGGCAGTACCCCTTCCTGAAAAGCGCGTCCACCACGTCGGGAGAATCGGGAATGCTCGAAGCGAGCTCATCGTACAGCGCGGCGGCCCGTTTCAGGTTCTCCTTCTTGTTCTCTTTCTGGGAGATCTTTTCGTATGCGTAGCCAGCGTTGAAGAGCGCGGCCGAAAGCAGCTTGGTGTCCTTGAACTCCTTTAGTATTTTCTCGAAGTACTTAACCGCTATCTCCGGCCTGTCCGCGTCGATGAACTTGAGCCCTTCGTCGAAGAGGCTCTCCGCGTCATAATGCTCGAACTTGAGCTCGCCGTTTTCATCGAACGCCGCGATGACCACGGGCTCCATGACCACCCGGTCGATGGGCTTCGTCGGGTCCACGGGGTGGGCCGTGTCCTTTTTCGGCCCGCACGCGGCCCCCATGAGAAGCAGGAAGGCGGCCGCCGCGATCAGGCCCGCCGGCCGCGGCGGATATTTGCGTTGACCCGTCATTGCATTATTGGAGGAGGCATTTTCTTCATTTCGATCTTAATTTTCTTTGCGATGTCCGTAACCTCTATTTCCACGTACTCGGGAAAGTACTCCTCGGCCTGAAGCTTCAGCCTGTGCTTTCCTCTTGGCAATTTCAGCGGCTTGTTCTCGTACATGGATGCCGTGCCTTTCAGCTTTTCATCGATGTAGATATACGCGTGCCCCGGCTTTACATCCAGCAGAATCTTCCCTTTCGGAATCTTTGCCACGGGCTTTTGCGAAGAGCACGCCGCCGCCGCGGCAAGCAGCCCCGCGACGAAGATAACCCGCGGCATGACCCCTGTCCCCGGCTTCTCTTTTCTTTTTTTATTGCTCATGTTCCGCCCCTTAATATATTGTCAGCCGCCCCCGCTTGCAAGCATCCACATTAATTTGTAGTATTTTCAATGTAAAAGTTCCCGGAGAAAATAAAAATCCCGGGTAGGGGCGACTTCAGGCGCCCGTTCCTTCGGGAGGCTGAAGCCTCCCCTACCCATCGGGCGAAAGCGGGAGGCTGAAGCC
>JBDRLK010000111.1:0-7330 GCA_043813155.1 Pseudomonadota bacterium
AAAAATCCGCCGCTGGAGAGGCTGTACCAGAGCCAGGTGTTCCTCAATACAGACAGGATCAAGTACGCCGGCGCGGTGTTTTCAATCAGAAACGATGTCAGGATATTCAGCGGCTCCGGCGTCCCCGACGGCGTGACGCTGAGAAAGGGGTACGTGATGGCGGATGTGGAGATTGCCGTCACGGGAAAAACCAGCCTGAAGAAATTCAAGCTTTACCTGCTGGACGGCAAGGGAGGGCAGCGAAAGCCGGATGCATCCATGGGAAAGAAAATGGCTTTCCCCGGGGACACGGGGGAAAACCACCAGCTGTGGAACATGAAGCTGACAATCCCCAGGGATGTGACACACTACGTCCACGCCGCTTTCAGCGTCAAAGATGAGAATGCGCACGATTTTATCATCGAGATCCAGAACAGGAACGTGGACAGGGTCCTGTGGATATCGACGGGGGCTGAGTAGAAGCCAGGGGCCGGAAGCCGGAACAATTCCCCCCCACGGCGGGAAAGCGCGGGAAATGCTGTTTTTTCCGGGGCTCTTGACACATTCTTCGTTTTAAATATAAATCCATATCATCACTACTTAAGGAGGACTATCATGAACAAACAAGAACTGTCCGAAAAGGTCCACGCTGCTTACGACAAGCTGGGAAAGGGAGAGTCCGCGAAACTGGTTGATGACCTCTTCGAGATTATCATAACCACGCTTCTCAATGGGGAGGAAGTGAAAATCTCCGGCTTTGGTACGTTCGTTGTAAAGCAAACGGCCGCAAGAAAGGGGATCAATCCCAAGACCAAAGAGCAGATTATGATCCCTTCCAAGAAAGCCGTCAAATTCAGGGCGAGCAAGCCGCTCAAGGACAGACTGGCAAAGTAAGACTGCCCGGGTTTTCCAGCCTGCCCCTGAAATTCAAGCACTTCCTGATATCAGCGAGTCCAAAACTCGCGTATTTTTATTCAAAGCCTTGTTCAGCAGCCGGTTTTTTATGCTATATTCAATTAATAGCCATCCACAAAATATTTCAGGCCTCCCCTGCACGGTGTATTTTTTTAGATGGCTTCCGGTTGATCGGGTTTGATGACCATGAAAAAATTCAAGCTGACAGAATCGGTCAGGGGTGCCGGCTGAGCATCCAAAGTGGGTCCGGGTGACCTGAAGGAGCTGACCGGTACGCTGCCCCTGGATTCTCACCCCGACCTGATCGTCGGCCGTGAAAGCGCCGACGACGCCGGCGTGGTGCGCCTGTCAGGCGACCTCGTCCTCATACAGACGCTCGACTTTTTCACGCCCGTGGTGGATGATCCTCATACCTTCGGCGCTATAGCCGCGGCCAATGCGATGAGCGACGTGTATGCCATGGGGGGAAAACCGCTGACAGCGATGAATATCGCCTGTTTCCCGATGGGAAAGATCGATAAGCAGGTTCTCATCAGGGTTCTTGAAGGGGGCTATGAAAAAATAAAGGAGGCGGGGGCGCTTCTCGTCGGGGGACATACCGTGGATGACAGCGAGCTGAAATACGGCCTCTCGGTGACCGGCACGGCCCATCCCGACGACATCATGACCAACGCCGCGGCAAAGGCCGGCGACAGGCTGATCCTGACAAAGCCGCTCGGCACGGGTGTCTATACTACGGCCCTCAAGGGTGACAAGATCGACCCGGCCGGACTGGACGAAGCCGTGGAATGGATGCTCATGCTCAATGACAAGGCGTCCGCCTGCGCCACGGCCGCAGGCGTTCGCTGCTGCACGGACATCACGGGTTTCGGGCTCATGGGTCACGCATGTGAAATGGCCGAAAGCTCGAAAGCATGCCTGGAGATCAGCGCCGGCGCCCTGCCCTTGCTTCATTTTGCACTGCAGTATGCCCGCGAGGGCTATTGCCCGGGCGGGCTATTCAGAAATAAAAAATTCACATCGGAAAAAATAATCGCGTCCGGGACCATGGATCAAAGCACTCTCACTCTCATGTTCGATCCCCAGACTTCCGGGGGGCTGCTGCTGGCATGCCCTGAAACGACCCTCCCCGACCTGGAAAAAAGGTTCAGGGAAAGCAGTGTAAGCTACTGGAAGATAGGAAGGGTCCTCGCGGAGCCTGCAGGGAAAATCATCATCGTGGATTGATGTCTTCAGGTCCCTCGCAATGCCTGGAACATCACCTCGGGATGACACTTGCGCTAAGGAGTCGCCCAAAAATTATTTCGACATTTCATGGTGAATTCCGGCAAAACATGCAATAGCTTCTTCTGGGCGTCGAGGCGCCCGTCCAGCAAGCGCTTCGGTCCCCATCACGACGGAGGCGTAGTCGAACTACGCCGAGGAGGGACGGGGTGCAATGAGGCGGGGTCAGCGCGGAAGCAAGAAATCGAGAAAAAGCGAAATGGCTTCCGTGGGGTGCATAGCGCAGCTGG
Source organism: Pseudomonadota bacterium (assembly GCA_043813155.1). Classification (GTDB taxonomy): domain Bacteria; phylum Myxococcota_A; class Polyangia; order DRWM01; family DRWM01; genus JBDRLK01. Next base: position 2,409 of record JBDRLK010000111.1, read on the forward strand.
ACGGGGCCCCGCGCAAGGCGCGCCCGCAAGGCGGGGCCCGGTATCGGCGTCCAGAAGTCGAAATAATTTTTGGGCGGCTCCTAAAGGTCCTCAAATGCGCCCAGCTTCCTGAGGCATTCGTATATCACCACGGATACGGCATTGGACAGGTTCAGCGACCTGATGGAAGGAAGCGTGGGAATACCGTAGACGGCATCGGGATACCTGCCGAGCAAGCTTTCCGGCAGCCCGGCCGTCTCTTTTCCGAACACCAGGCTGCACCCTTCAACCCAGGGCGCTGCCGTGTAAGGCCTCGCCGCCCTGGACGAGAAGAGGAAAACCGCGCCCCCGGACCGGCCACGCACAAAGCTGTCCATGTTATCGTGCGTGAAGACCTCGACCTTGTCCCAGTAGTCCAGCCCGGCCCGTTTCACGGCATGCTCGCTGATGCTGAACCCGAGCCTGCCGACAAGATGCAGCGTGCTGCCCGTGGCCGCGCACGTCCTCGCGATGCTCCCCGTGTTCTGGGGGATCTCGGGCTCCACGAGAACCACGCCAAGGGGCTTTGACAGGGGTTTGAACCTCAACTTTGATTCCGTAGAAGGCATGGATTTCGCAGTTACATGCGGCGGCGCCACCGCGGGCCGCCCGGCGTATCTTCCACGATCACGCCCTTTAGAAGAAGCCGGTCGCGCAGCGCATCAGCCTCCTGCCACTGCCTGGCCGCGCGCGCCTCCTCTCTTTTCCGGACGAGCTCCTCTATTTCCGACGTTTCCTGCCGGCCGGGCTGCTCTCCCCCGGCCGTCATGATGCCCAGGACCTCGTCAATGCCCGAAAAGACGGCCAGGGCCTGCGCCGCCATGCCGGCCGAAATCCCGCTGCGGTCGGCAAGCCTGTTCGCTTTCCTGATAAAATTGAACACCGAGGCAAGGGCCGCTGAAATATTCAGGTCGTCATCCATGGCTTCTGAAAACGACTGCCTGAGCTCCTCCATGCCGCTCTTGAACGCGGATTCGTGCCCCGGGCCGGCAGGGTCGCCGGATTCCTGCGCCGAGATTTCCTCGAGCCTTCGCACCAGCCCGTCGATCCTCTCGAGGGAGGTCTTCACGGCGTCCAGCCCGGCGAATGAAAAATGGAGCGGCTGGCGGTAGTGAACGGACATCAAATAGGTGCGAACCGTCCTGGCCGAATACCCGCGATCCATCACGTCACGCAACGACAGCGCCGTGCCTGTCGTCCTCGACATCTTCTTCCCCTCGAAGAGCACGAGCTCGCTGTGAAGCCAGAACCTGGCCGGCGGATGCCCGCTGATCGATTCGCAGATGGCGATCTCGTTCTCGTGGTGAGGAAAGATCAGGTCCACGCCGGAGGTGTGAATGTCGAATTGCGCTCCCAGGTACTTCATGGCCATGGCCGCGCACTCGATGTGCCAGCCCGGCCTCACGTTTCCCCAGCTGCTTTTATAGGACAGGCCCTTCTTGAGCTCCCCGAGGGTAGAGCGCTTGAGCAGCGTGAAGTCGGAAGGGTTGTCCTTTTCATAGCTGTCAAAGTCAATGGTGGCCCCGGGCTTTATCTTGCCGAGATCGAAGCCCGAAAGCTTGCCGTAATCCTCCTTTGAGGAAATATCGAAGTAAACGCTCCTGAGCTTCTCATAGGCCTTCCCGCCTTTCACGAGCTTTTCCGTAAGCGCAATCATGTCCTCGACGTGCTCCGATGCCCTCGGGTATTCGCTGGCCCTGCGCACGCCGAGCATGTCCACGTCCTCGAGGAACAGCTTCTCCATGTCGGAGGTCAGCTCCTTCATGGGCACGCCGCGCTTCTCCGCCTCCCTGATGGTCCTGTCGTCGAGGTCGGTGATGTTCATGACGTGCCTCACCTTCCAGCCCCTGAACTCCAGCCACCGGCGAAGAAGGTCGGCGGCCACGAGCCTCCGGCATCCGCCCATGTGGATGGGCCCGTCGACCGTCGGGCCGCAGGAGTAGATCTTGACCTCGTCCTTCCGGGCGGGCTCGAACGCTTCATACCTGTGCGACAGCGTGTTGAAAAACCGGAGGCCTGCGGGTTTTTCCTCTTCCTTGTCCGCTTCCCCGGGCACCTGGAACAGGGTCGTGGAAAGGTACCGCTCTCCCCCGTCGGGCAGGATCACGACCACCAGCCCCTCATCGAGGGTCCGTATCAGGTCAACGGCCGCGACAAGCGCGGCGCCCGAGCTCATTCCCACCATCAGCCCTTCCTTCCTGGCCGCGGCGCGCGCCATCTCATAGGCAGCCTCGTCCTCCACGTTCACCTTCACGTCGAGCTGCGCGCGGTCATAGATGCCGGGCTTGTAGGCCTCCTTCATGTTCTTCAGCCCCTGTATCCTGTGACCCAGATAGGGCTCGATGCCCGTGACCCGCACGGCGGGATTGAGCTCGTGAAGCCTCTTCGAGCTGCCCATGAGCGTGCCCGTCGTTCCCATGGTGGCGACAAAATGCGTAATGGCCCCTCCCGTCTGTTCCCAGATCTCCATGGCCGTGCCGTTGTAGTGGGCCATGACGTTGGCGGGGTTGTTGAACTGGTCGGTCATGAAGTACCTGTCGCTCTCCTTTGCCGCCAGCTCGTAGGCCACCTCGATCGCGCCGTCCGTTCCTTTCTCCGCGGGCGTGAGAAGAAACTCCGCGCCCAGCGCCGCCAGGATCTTGCGCCGCTCGATGCTCGCCCCCTCGCTCATGGCCAGGAGGATCCTGTAGCCCCTGGCCGCGGCCACAAGGGCCAGCCCGATGCCCGTGTTGCCGCTCGTGGCTTCGAGAATCGTCTTGGCGTGGGTCAGCTCGCCGCTCCTCTCCGCCGCATCGATCATGGACAGGGCTATCCTGTCCTTGACCGACCCGCCGGGATTGCGCATTTCGAGCTTGGCCAGGAGCCTGACCTTCGGGTTGGGGTTGATGCGCGGCAGCTCTACGAGCGGCGTATTGCCGATCACGCCGTCAACGCCCGGCCATTTGGTGATCTGTGTCATGAAAAAAGTGAAATGCCTGTCAATGATGCCGGCTACATCCTGTAGCCCAGCATAAAATAAATCGTTGGATACTTGTCCGTGAAGCTCTTGCCGGAATCATGCCCTGCATTCGTGATCGTCCCATCACCCTTGAAGTCACCCTTGAAATAAATATACTCGAATCCAACGGCCCATTTAAGGCCGTAAGCAATGACCCCGTCCAGCCAGATACCCGGCATGGCAAGGCCTATTTTCCCTGATGCCTCTGCACCATAGAATGTCTCCGCGTCCCCAAGTGAATAGGGGATATTGATACCAAGTCTGAACTTCACATCGAGCCATCGCTTCACGATGCTGTAGCGCAATCCCAAGCCAATGGGAATATAACCATAACTGAAATCCGAGATGTACTCATTTTCACCAGCCTGGAAATCCACGGCAAAGGTGTGCATGCCCCAGCCCAGGTCGATGAAGATCCAGAGAGGAAGCGTACCCGGCTTTGGGGCGATTTCCAGGGCAAGGCCGATATTCACGCGCATGTCCTTGGTCGGGATGTCCCTGGTGCTGGTCCCGTCGATGGGATGTGACACAAGAGCAATAGAATGGGCAAAATTGAAAAACAGGGCAGCGCTGAAAAGGGGATTTTGAATAAACAATCTAGGAATATTCAGCTCCGCGTCCAGACCCATCATAAAATACCAACTGCCCTCATACTTGTATTTGATGGAAGGGTTTACCGACTGAACTTCCATGTTCCTGGACGTCAATTGCCCCCTGACATGAGCAGATATGGCCAATGGCAGGCCACACCTGATTCCACCCATTTTGCCGCAATATTTTTCCGGTGGGCCCTCCAATATCAGAGTAGCTTTTCCCCCTTTCTTTTTGGGCGCCTCCACCTCCTCCTCGGCCTCATCCCCGGGAACGGGCGGGGGCGGGGCCCAGCATGACTTCTGCGCTGAACCGATCTCCTCGATGATCTGGGACACGGCAAGGGCGAGCGTGTCCGGGGGCATTTGCTTGCCCGTCCATTCGTACTCGAGGTTGTGGACGATCCCGTCCTCGCAGGTGGCGGCAACGGTGAGGGACAGTTCCCTGCGCTTGCCCTTGGCCTTGACCTTTCCGTAAACAAAGGCATCCACGCTCAGCGCCTTGGCTATCGCCAGCATCCCGCCCGCTTCCGTGGGCGTGGACGCATACCCCATGTCCGTAGCCGTGGCCTTGGCCTCTTTCCTCGGCGTTATGCCGTAGCCTTCACCGATAAGGCTCTTGACGAGCTTGTCCCTTGCAGCGCCCGAGCCTTTCCCGTCAAAATCAAAGATGATCAGTTTTTTCCCGCCCTGGGCCCTTGCTCCGGGTGCCGCGAACAGAAAAGCTGCCGCCAGACAATAAGCAAGGATTATTGCGGTCTTTCGCATGGGATTCTCCCTTTTTATATTGCTCAACTAGTTCTAATTAAAAAGATGAACTCATACTAGCTGTATTCACGGCGAAATTCAACCGTCCTGTACAGAAAAAAGTACATGGGTGAAATTAAAATAAAATGCGGGCGCCTGCCGGGCCGGTTTACAGGTTGTCGATCTCGCCCTGCAGCTCGTTGTCGATGAGGGGAATGCCGAATTTTTTCGCGAATGCTTCCTGGACGACCTGGAACTTGTCGTCCAGCTCCGCCTCGCGCTTGCTGATGTCCGCGTTGATCTCATCGATCCTCTTGGCATCCGCTTCCGTGATCTCGTCGCCCTTTTTCAGGATATCGATGATTTCCTTGTATTCCTTGGCCGAGATGTCCTTGTAAAACTCGAAGAGCGCGATAGTCGTGTCCTTGAAATCCGTGCTGCCGTCAAAGGGTTTCAACGCCTTCGCATCGGCCAGGGCGGCATCGATGGAAGAAATGAGCGCGGCATGCTTCGTGTCCATGTCCGCCCCGGTACCCGAGTCAAAGGTATTGGCCAGCTCGAGCATGCTC
>JBDRLK010000112.1:0-3217 GCA_043813155.1 Pseudomonadota bacterium
TCTCTTGTGGGCCAAGGCGCCTGGGGGAACTGCCCTTCGATCTGGGTAATGTTTATCTTCTCGCCGGTGGCATACATAAGGAAATAAATGGGATTCAGCATGGACAGTTTGAGAGGCAGCTGCTCATGTTTTTTAATGGTATTATGAGCATAGGCATCTGCGCCCTTACCAATCTCTTTGGCCGCCCAATAAGTCCCATTGGCCAACACATCTCCTATCCCTTCCCGCCGGACAATTCTGTCGAGCAGCCAGAAAAATCTCCCCTCGCTGTCGGGGGGCATTCCCGGCATGTCCCGGTCGGTCAAAATTCCGTTCTCGTAAAGCTCGAGGCCGAAGGCCATGACCTGCGGGGCCGAGAATGCGTCCACGCCGTACTCCGTGGCGCGTTGAGCGATTTTCAAGCCGAATTCCAGGTCCGACATGGCCGCCATTGTATACGTAAGCTTCGAGAAGCATTTCATCATGTAGGTTGGAAGTCCCGGCACGGAAATGGTTGCCCCGCATTTCATCGGACAGTTATGGCAGCTTATCAGCCGCGTCCTGTAACTTTCCAGGGTCTTCTTCCACTTGTCTGCGATTTCCTCGGTCCAGAAACCTTTTCTGCGAAGGCGGGAATTTCCCCACATGAAATTTTCCGTGTGCCACTTCTCGTCATGGACTGCCATCTCCTGCGGCGACCCGAGCCCGGCAAGAATGGGCATGACCCCCGGAATCGGCTTGTCCCTTCGATTGTCTATATAGTTCAGCACTTCGTTGCAAAGCTCCATGAATTCAGCCGGTCTGGCAACATTGACGTCCTTTGTTCCGCGAACAGCTATAGCCTTGAGCCCTTTGTCTCCCATAACGGCCCCCATTCCACCCCGGCTGGCGCTGGACTTGCCCTGCTCGATGGAAGCAAAATAGACCCTGTTTTCTCCGGCCAGGCCGATCGCAGACACCTGGGCTTTCGGCTCCTTCAGCTCCTGCCGGATAAGCTCCGCGGTCTCAACAGCACCTTTGCCCTTCAAATGAGAGGCATCGCGTATTTCCACTTTGTCATTGTTGATCCACAGGTAAACCAGATCGGGGGACTTGCCGCGAATGATCACTTTGTCATAACCGGCATACCTCAATTCCGGCGCAAAAAATCCGCCCATCATTGAATACGCCATCAACAAAGTCTGAGGAGAAAAGGTGGAAACAATGGTTCGATTACAACCGACAGCAGGCGTGCCGCATAAAAGGCCGGTGCTGAATATCAAAAGATTATCAGGAGAAAAGGGTTCAGCTTCAGCGGGGACCCTGTCCCACAATATCTTGGCGTTGGTGCCCAGACCCCCCAGGTAGAGCCCGGTTAATCCCGGGTCGGTTTCCACCCTCTCGATGTTTCCCCTGGACAGATCAACTTCCAAATTAAACCCTGACTCTGCGAACCTCATTTTTTCAGCTCCTTTTCCAAGGGAATCATGTTGAGAATATCAAAACCCAGCGATCTGAAATAAGAAATTAAATTTCCTTCATACCAATCCACCAATGTCCGTACTTTCCGGACATTCAACCTGTCAAAATGCTCAAATAGAGTTTTCCCCAGTTTCCGCCCGATTCCGGTATTCTGGTACTCGGGATCAACTCCCAGGACCTTTATCCAGCCTGTTTTTTCGCCGCGGCCGAACTCCCAGAGCCTTGTTTCGGCCAGGATAAATCCCTGCAGCACGCCATCGACATCGGCGCCAAGATTCAAAAGGGGGTCTCCGTGCTGCAGGTGATACAAGGCCGTCTCCCTCAGAAACTTCATTCGATCCGGCATCTGCGGAGTGTGCTCCTCCTGGATCTTCTTCTCAATCCGCAGGATTTCATCGAGATCGTCCATGCTGAGCAACCTGATGCTGGATGCGGTTGACATCTCCTTCCAGATTTTCGTGCGCCCCGCCTTTTGAAAATGCACCTTGCCCTCGGCGCGGAGAATATCGAGATACTTCGCCACGGTATGCCGTGTCATGCCCAGCGATTCAGCGATCTCTTCCACCTGCCTGCCTGCCTGTCCGGATTTCATGAGATTCAGGATTTTAACTCGAATATTTTTTTCCATTTCATGGTTACCAATATTGGTTACCATGAAAACACATGGTCGGAACCTTGTCAATATAAATGCGATAAATCGACAGGTTCGGCCCGCATCTGCGCTCGATTCAGCTCTTCCTTCCTTTGCCCTTCCGGACCAGGGCGCAGCCGAAGAGCGCGGCTCCGGCCGCGCCCGCGATCTGCGTGTCCCACCCTGTCTTCATGGGCTTGAGACCCGCCTTTTTCATCAGGCGGTCGATCACGCCGCTGTTCTTGGCCATGCCGCCCGTGACGGCGAACTCCTTTTCAACGCCTATCCTCTCGACGAGCGAAAAGATCCTCGCGGCCATGGCCGAACAGTACGCCGCCAGGACCTCGTTGACCTCCCAGCCCTTTCGCAGCAGGCCCGTGGCCTCGGTCTTCGCGTACACCACGCAGGTGCTGCTGACGGGCTCCGGCTCCTCCTTGATTTCAAAGGATCGCTTTCCCACGTCGGAAATGGGAACGGACAGCAGATCGGCGAAGACCTCCATGCCCCTGCCCGTGCCCGCCGCGCATTTATCGTTCATGATAAAGCTCGTGACTTTCCCCTTGTGATCGCAGCGAATGGCCTTGCAGTCCTGCCCGCCCACGTCCAGCACGGTCCTGACTTCCGGCCCGTAGATGAAATGCGCCCCCCTGGCATGGCAGGCGATCTCGGTGATCGACCTGTCCGCCATGGGGACGTTGACCCTGCCGTAGCCCGTGCCGATGCAGTAATCCGCGCGATCCTCCGGCATGCCGGTGCCCTTCAGCGCGAAATTCAGAGCATTCCTGGCGCTCTCGGGGCTGTCCGAGCCCGTGCGCATGTTAGCGTAGGCAAAAACCTGCCCGTCGGTCATGACAACGGCCTGCGAGCTCACGGACCCCACATCGATCCCGACGGTAATAATCCCGGCCTCTTCCCACCTGATTTCGGGGCTCTTCCAGCTGTCCTCTTTCCATCTCCAGAACTCCTGCTTCTTTTCTTCAGCCATGTTCATCTCCTCCCGGGAGCCTGTCGGATTAATGCCCCTGCTTAGTACAGCGCCCCGCAAGTAAGGGACCACCACTCTACTGCGGACGCGCCTGTGGGCCGCCTCGCGGCTTTCGTCCTCGCGCCCTCGTCGATGTAGCCCTGCTACGCCTCCATCGGGCG
>JBDRLK010000113.1:0-6532 GCA_043813155.1 Pseudomonadota bacterium
CCGGCCTTTTTCCCCACGTAGTATTTTTCCACGCCGGCCGGAAGCGTGACCACGAGCTCGTTGCCGATAAGGCTGTCGAAGACCACGGCGTCGCAGTTCCTGAGGACGTGCCTGCCCTTGACCGTGATCAGCCCGGGGTCGCCGGGCCCTGCGCCCACGAGATAGACCGTTGATTTCTTGATGTCGGACATGTTGATTGTTGTCACATTGGTTGTAGCTGCTGGCCCTTGGCCAGCCGGCCTATTGCGCGCCAAGGGCGCGCGTCCGGTGGGTACGCCGGAGGGGGTGCAGCTACATTTTTCCTTCGACCATGCCGGCCAGCGCTTCGTCGATCTCTTTTTCGCTCATAGTCTTGATCATGGTCTCCCAGTCCGCGGAAAAAAACCGGTTGAAACACTCCGTCTTCCGGGCCTTGTCGTCTTTCCAGCGGTCGCGGACCTTCCTGCGAAAGGAGGCGGCGAGCCTGGCGATTTTTTTCCACCGGTCGGGGAAAACGCCGTCGAGTATGGAGCGCAGCTGTCCTGACAGGAAAGGCGCCAGGCCGTCGGTTGAAACGGCGATCGTGAGGCAGTCGCGCCTGACCACGGCCGGGAAAATGAAATCACACAGCTTCGGGCTGTCCGCCACGTTGACCGGAACCCCGGCCTTTCCCGCGTCCGCGGCCACGGTTGCGTTGACGTCGGCGTCGCTGCCGGCGGATATGACGATGCCGTAATCCGCCGCCTCGGGGCTGCGGTACTGGCGCTTCTCGAGCTTCAGGTCTCCCTTTTTCGCGTAGTACTCGATTTTTCTTGTCGCTTCGGGCGCCACGACCGTTATGGCGCAGTTATAATCGAGCAGCGTATCTATTTTTCGCAGCGCGACCTCGCCTCCGCCGACAACGAGGACAGGCCGATCCTTGAGCGAGATACTGATAGGCAGATAGGTGTTCGGCATAGTAACGACCTCATCGATGATTCAGACTTCCGGCTCCCGGCTTCTGGAAAAGCTATTTCCTGATCGCGACGGCAACCTTGTAGAAAATCGTGACCATGAAGATTCCCATGGCCCAGATGGCAACGGAGATCATGGACTCGGTGAGCGTGGGCCAGTAATCGACAACCTTGCCCAGGGGCGAGGGGTTGAAGCCGGTAACGACCATTCCCATGCCCTTCTCGATCCAGATGGCTGCAAAGATCGCGATGCACGCCAGGGTCAGGGTCGACTCGTTTTTCCTGGTGCCGGGATTGAGCAGCAGCAGCAGGGCAACGATCGACAGGGACATGGCCGTCCACATCCAGGGCACGAGGCGCATGTTCCCTTCGAGGCCGACGAACATCAGCTCGAAATGCTTGGTGTGCTCCGGGATGTTGCTGTACAGGGCCGTGAAGAGCTCGACGAGAAGGAAGAACACGTTCACGCACATGGCATAGGCCACGATCTCCGACAGCTTGCCGATGGCCTTCTTGCCCACGTCATAGTTCGCCACCTGCCTCAGGACGAAGGCCAGGAGGATGAGCAGCGCGGGTCCGGAGGAGAACGCCGTTGCGAGAAAGCGCGGGGCCATGATGGCCGTCATCCAGAAGGGCCTTGCAACGAGGCCCGAGTACAGAAACGCCGTGACCGTATGGATGCTGATGGCCCAGGGAATGGACAGGTAAATGACCGGCTTGATCCATTTGGGCGGCGGAGCGCCCTTGCGCACGGACCCGAGCGTGACCGTGACGGCGACGACATTAAGGATCAGGTAGCCGCTCAGGGACACAGCGTCCCAGAACATGGGAGAGCGCGGGCTCGGGTGAATGAACATGTTGGTCACCCTGAAAGGCACGCCCATGTCCGCGAGAATAAAGGCACCGCACATGCAAATGGACGCAATGGCCAGCAGCTCGCCCAGGATCGCCATCTTGCCGAACGCCTTGTAGTCATGCAGGTAATAGGGCAGGACCACCATGACGCCCGATGCGGCGACGCCGACCATGAACGTGAACTGGGCGATGTAAAGGCCCCAGGTCACGTCCCTGCTAAGGCCGGTGACGCCCAGGCCGTAGGTAAACTGCTTGATATAGAAAAGAAAACCTATGCCCATCACGGTCAGAAGCACGCCTATCCATGCCCAGTATTTTCTTTCTCCGACTAACGCCTTTTCTAACATTATTTCTACCTCATAATGAAGGTGTCCGACCTTGAATCATTGCATTCAGGAGAACACAAGATTCAAGGTCCGACCCCTGTATTAAATTATGTAATAAACTTCAGGATTCGTACCGAGCTCCGGCTTGCGCCTGATGGTATAGTTTTCCTCCAGGAGCCGCCTGATGGTGGTGCCGGGAACATCCAGGTCGCCGAAGACCATGGCCATTGCCTTGCACACATCGACGCATGCCGGCAGGAGGCCCTTGCCCAGCCTGTCGTCGCAGAACGTGCACTTTTCCACGACTCCCTTGTGCCTGGTCGGGAATTCCTTCCGCTGTTCCATGATGAACGGCCTGGGGTCCCGCCAGTTGAAGCTCCTGGACCCGTAGGGACAGGCGGCCACGCAGAACCTGCAGCCGATGCACCGGTGCCAGTCCATCATGACGATCCCGTCCGGCCGCTTCCAGGTGGCCTGCGTGGGGCACACCTTGGTGCAGGGCGGACTGTCGCAGTGATTGCACAGAAGGACCACGGGGCTGCGGCGCAGGTCCTTTTTCATGTGTTCGTGTTCCTGGCCGTGGAAGCCGTGCTCGAACGACTCATGCCATATCCACTTTATCTCGTCTTTCGGATTGCCGAAATCCGGGACGTTGTGGGAAAGATGGCACGCGTTGATGCAGTCCCTGCAGCCCCTGTCGCGAATTTCTTTCTGGCATTTCTTTATATCGATGATCATGGCCCACCGCCTCCCCCTCAGGGGCGCCTCTTCCGCCAGCCTGGGCTTTGTCAGCTCGCCGATAACGGCGCGCGTGCCGACCATCCCGGCGGCCGCCACGGTGGTCACCCCGGCAGCTTTTATGAAACCTCTTCTGGTAATGGCCATTACTCTTCCTCCTTCGGTGTGACGTGGCAGTCGAAGCAGTAAGGGGCGACACCCGCGTAGTTGTGGCAGCGGTCGCAGAACTTCTCCTTGTTGTTGTGGCAGCCCATGCAGGTGTTGGTAAAGCTCATGGGAAAGGTTTTTCCCTTGAGGCCCTCGTGAACCCTGTTGCCGTTGCGGACGACCTCGTCTCTCCACGTGTTCAGAAGATCCATGTGATAGGCCCGCATATAGTTGTTCTCCTCCACGCATTCCAGCTCGTTTACGGGCAGCTCGGGGTCCTCCCGGGTATCCTTGCCCATGGCCGCGTGGTACCAGAGGGGAGCGGTTATGATCGCGAGGAAGATGATAAGCCCTCCAATGATTTTGCCGGCATCATGCATCTTTACTGCCCTCCTTTCCGTTGAAGGGTTGGCTTCTGAAGTCGGTCTCTCTCTTTTCACCTTTCATCACAAGGGCGTTGCCCACGAGCTCGTGGACGGCGCAGACCTCGACTCCGGGAGCCCAGAAATCAACGACCGCCGGGAGCGTGGCCTTGTCGATTGCGCAGATGCAGGCCAGCCCGTTCACTCCGTGCTTTTCCTGCACGTAGCGCACGGCATTGCCCCTGGGCATACCGCCCCTGAGCCTCATTTCCAGGTTTTCTTCCGTGCCCAGGCCAGACCCGCTGCCGCAGCAGAAGGTCTGCTCCCTGATGGTGTTTTCCGGCATTTCGTAGAAGTTGTTGCACACGTTCTTGATGACGTAGCGCGGCTCCTCGAGCATGCCGATGGCCCTGGCCACGTTGCAGGAGTCGTGGAACGTGATCTTCCAGTGGTCGTTTCGGCTCTTGTCGAGCTTGATTTTGTTGTTCTTGATCAGGTCCGCGGTGAACTCGCATATGTGGACCACGCTGCTCGATTTCGCGTGCTCGAACTGCGTTTTCGTGACGGGCGAGACCGGCATTTCCAGGAAATCGGCCGGCCCGTTCATGGTTTCCATGTACTGGTGAAGGACCCGCCACATGTGGCCGCACTCGCCGCCGAGGATCCACTTCACGCCCAGCCTCCTGGCCTCGGCATAGATCTTGCCGTTGAGCCTCTTCATCATGTCGGAAGAATGGAACAGGCCGAAGTTCCCGCCCTCGGAGCAGTAGGTGCTCATGGTGTAGTCCAGCCCGATCTCGTGCAGGAGCGCCACCTGGCCCAGGAAGCCGTAATAATGGGGGTCTCCGAAATAGTCGGCCGAAGGGACGATGAAAAGTATCTCGGCGCCCTTCTTGTTGATAGGCACATCCACCTCGATGCCCGTCAGGTCCTTGAGGTCGTCCATGGCGAATTCCATGCTGTCCTTGAACCCGTGCGGCTGGATGCCGAGGTGGTTCCCGGTCCTGAAGCAGTTGGCCGCGGGCGTGGTGATCCAGTCGATGCCCAGGCCCACGAGGTTGAGAAACTCGCGCGCCATCATGGTGATCTCGGCCGTGTCGATGCCATAGGGGCAGAACACGGAGCAGCGCCGGCATTCCGTGCACTGGAAGAAGTAGAAGAACCACTCCTTGAGCACGTCCACGGTCAGCTCCCTGGCGCCGGCTATGCTTCCGAGGATCTTGCCGGCCGTGGTGAAGTCCCTGCGGTACACCGATCGCAGGAGCTCGGCCCTGAGCACGGGCATGTTCTTGGGATCGCCGGAGCCGATGAAGTAGTGGCACTTGTCCGCGCACGCGCCGCAGCGCACGCAGATGTCCATGAAGACCTGGAAGGAACGGTACTTCTGCAGCCTGTCCGCGAAAGCTTCGAGAATGATTTCCTTCCAGTTCTCCGGAAGGTCCCAGTCTTCGTTCATGGGCTGCCACTTGCGCGCAAACGGCAAGCCCAGGTATTTTACGCTTTCCGGGTTGGCTCCGTAGTTGATCCTTCCGCGCTTCATCTCCGGCTTGGTGTCCATCCACCCCTTGCGGGGGGGACAGTAATCGATTTTCGCCAGTTTTTCCGGCTTGTAAGCGTCTTCTGCCATTACTTTTCCTTTTCTAAAGGCAGTCCTGCGCCTTTCATAAGATCTCTGAATTCATCTTCATATTCTTCATACGTATGGGTCTTGACCTCTGGGTTCCAGGGGTTGATGTGCCTTACGGCCCGGTTGTTGTTCGCCAGGTTTCTCGTTGGGCTCAGGAAAACCCCGCCCAGGTGCATGAGCTTGCTGAAGGGGAAATAGGCCACCAGCACGCAGACCAGGAGCAGGTGGATCCAGAAGATCAGCCCGATGCCGTCGCCTTCCGGTATGGCGGGCTTAAAGGTCACCAGGCTCATGGCCAGCTCCTTGACGTCCATGACATTGACCTTGGTGAAGTAGCGCATCAGCACGCCCGAGGTTGCGATGCCGAGGATGAGGAAGAGCGGGAAATAGTCGGCAGCAAGCGAGATGTACCTGACCTGGGGGAGGACCACCCTTCGCAGAAAGAGGTAGGTCAGTGCGCCGATGATCACGATGTCGGTCAAGTAGAGCACGGGCACGAAGATCTGGAAAAAGCCGTCCATGTCCTGAAGGAAAAGAACGAACCGCGGCACGGGATCGGTAAAGAACCGCAAATGCCGAAGCAGGATCAGCAGGAAGGACCAGTGGAACGCGAGCCCGGCAAGCCAGAGCCACTTGGTGTTCCCGTAAACCAGCCTGGGCCCTTCCTTGAGCTCTGACCTCGTGTTCCTGAGCAGGGACCTGAAGAAGAGGATCTCAAGAGCCATCCTGCCTATCACGCCGACCGTGCAGGAGGGACTTTCAAGGTGGTCACTTTTAATCCAGCTCAGTGACTTCTGCTGCCCGGTGATCGTCGGAGTCCGGAACGGGACGGGCGCCATGGCCCATTTCCATACACGGAAAATGATGCCGCCCATGAAGACGGCAAGGGCCAGGTAGGGGATGACGATCCCGAAGATTGCTTTCTGGCCCGCCAGGTCCGCTCCCAGCCAGGCGACGGCCAGCAAAGCCACGATTGCTCCGAGGGATAGCAGTGCGTTCATGTACCTGTTCCTCCGTTATCAGCGCGTGGGACAGAGTCGACTCTGTCCCCGCTCCTTATTATTCACTCTCAGGCGCATCGTCCCGGCACGCCGCCGTGTCAAGGCATCCCGCCCTCTCGAGCAGCTTGCCGACCCTGCGCTTGGCCTCGTTTGCGCTTATTTCATAGAGCTTCTCCCGGCATTGCATATAAATATCGAACCCGAGAAGCGCAACCCCGTCGATTCTGGATTCAAAGCCCAGCAGCTGTTCAACCATATCCTTGTCAGAGCTCACCTGGGCCGCAAGCTCCTGCCTGATCACGGTCTTGAGCTGAAACATGAAGGAAACGGCCTGGGACGAGCTGAAATCCTGTATGGACCGAATCCTGATAATGCCGTCCAGGGCGGCCAGCAGGTTGTCCGTCCTCTCCCCGAGCAGCAGGGCTTCGAATATCGCCCCGGTGCCCCCGGCGACCGAATGGCCCACCGGGTTGCTGAACCTGTCTTTCTGTTTCTGCAGAAATTGTGATGTTTCCGGGGGATAGGAGGCAAAAATGGAGTCAGA
>JBDRLK010000114.1:0-8471 GCA_043813155.1 Pseudomonadota bacterium
ATGCGCACCGCCCTCGAAATCTCCGGCCGCAAGGGCCACGGTCGGGCCCATGGCCGTGACGGGGTTCGAAGAGCCCTCCTCGACCCAGTCGGCCCCGTTGTGCCTGAAGAGGTGGATTCTGTTGTCGTCCAGCGAGTAGAACGCGAACTCATTGCCCGCCGCGCCGTCGAGCTCGCCCATGACCATGGAGGCGCGCGCAACGCCTGAAGCCGAGGGCCACGTCCATTTCACCACGTGGTCTCCCGTGTCTTCGTCAAAAACAAAAGCTTCCTCGCCCCCGCTGTCCGCCGCAATGCCCACGGCTGCCTCCCCGGTGCCGTCACCGTTGAGATCTCCCGCGGCCAGGGCGTGCATGGGCCCGTTCGGCGGGCCCGAGGTCCACTCCTGCCCATACGTGTCCCCTTCCTGCCATCCGAACACCCTGACGATGCCCGATGAGCCTCCCGAGACCCATTCCGTGTCCGCGTCATGGTCAGGGTCGCCGCTGCTCACCGCGACGCCGAAATTCGACGAAGCGTCACCCGTGGAAATCGTGTCCTCGAGAACGTAGGTGTCCACGGAAAAGCCGAAAATAGGAATGTCACCGCCGCTGTTGCCAACCGCGAGCTCGATCACCGTGTCTCCGTCCACGTCGCCGGTCACAGGGGTGTAGAGGTAGGATCCCAGGTCGGCGCTCGTCCACTCGGGCGTCTCGCCGCCCGCGTCAAAGGGGCTGAAAACATTGAGGCGGCCCCACAGCGTGGAGGCCATGAGCTCGGGCAGGTCGTCATCGTCAATGTCGGCCACGCTGACCCCGAAGCTCTGGGAGTCCAGCGTATCGCTCGTCCAGACAAGGTCATACCCGCCCCCGTTCCATGAATAGATATAGGCTTCATCGGCCCATCCCCCTCCCACCACGATCTCGGCATCCGTGTCCCCGTCCGTGTCGGCCACGGAAACGTCGAGGATAAACTGGCCCAGGTCCGCGCTTGCCCACTCCTGGACATAATCGGCTCCCGTGAACCCGTAAACATACACAAACCCTTCCCTGCTGCCCATCACGATTTCATTATCCGTGTCATGGTCGGTATCCCCGATCGCTATGCCCCAGATTTCCCGTCCCAGGTCTTCGCTGGCGTGCTCCTGCACCCACGTGCCGCCGTCCCTGCCGTAGACATAAAAGAACCCTTCCTCGTTTCCTGCAACGAATTCCGGCGCCGTGTCCCCGTCAGCGTCCCCCACGGCCAGGCCGAAGGCGGACGTTCCCATCTTCGGGCTCTTGTACAGGTGCTCGTAGGCGCCCGCATCGTAGCCAAACACGTGCACGAATCCCTGAAGGTTGCCCACAACGATTTCATGGTCTGCGTCCCCGTCCAGGTCCGCGACGCGGATGGCGCTGTACTGCGCGACCTCGGTCCCTATCCCGCCTTCCCACACAATCGTGCCGTCATACGCTGACACGGACGCAACGGCTGTCATTGAAAAAACAAGGACTGCGACAATGAATCTGATTGTTTTCATATGAACCTCCATTTTCAAATCACCTCCCGCACAGGGAACACCGGGCCACCCTTACAGGGGAGTTACAAAATTATTCCATCATATTTGAGAAATATAATCAATCGCTCCGAGCTTCAAGGGTGCATGCACCCGAGCTTCAACCAGGCAACGCCGTGCGCTTGCATTGGGATAAAAATGTGCTTAAATACAATAAAACATTTCAAAAAGTGAGGGATAACAATGAAAAGTTTCACGACGCTTGCTGTTTTAAGCCTGCTTCTTCTCGGCTGCGACTCAAAGTCGAGCACGGATGACGACGCGGACGCCGACGCCATGGAGGACGCGAGCGACGTTCAGGACGGTGTGGAGGATTCGCAGGACGACCCGGCTGCGGACACGACGCCGGACACCGAGCCCGATCCCGCGCAGGACCCGGTTCCCGACATCCCGGACGACACGGCCGATGCCGGGGAAGAGACTGAGCCGACCCCCTGTGAAATCGCGTGCGAGGAGATCATGGAAGCCGATTGCTCCGAAGGCCCTGACACCCTGGACGACTGCATTACCGGGTGCGAGTGGGCTGCGGCCGGTGCATGCTCGGAATTCTGGGAGGCTGTCATGGCATGTGCGGGTGACTCTCCTTCCTTCTACTGCACGGACGAGGGGGCGGCAAGGGTCGAAGGCTGCGACGATGAGCACGATGTCATGGACGCCTGTCTTTATATAGTCTTTACCTGTGAGGACATTTGCGAGGGAGTCATGGACGCCGACTGCTCAGAGGGCCCGTCCACCATGGATGACTGTTTAACCGGGTGCGCGGAAACGGCATGGAGTTCATGCGCCATGCCGTGGGAGTATGTAGTCGAATGCGCGGGAGACGACCCGACCTTCTACTGCACGGACGAGGACATGCCCAGGATCGAAGGCTGCGACGATGAGCACGATGCCCTTGACGCCTGCCTCACCTACGCCCCTGTCTGCGAGCACAACTGCGAGGCAATCATGGAAGCCGACTGTTCTTCAGGACCGGAGACACTCGAAGGCTGTATAGAAGTATGCGAGTCGGCGGCAAGCGGTCAATGTGCCGAGCTGTGGGGGGATGCCGATTACTGCGCAGGCCCCGATCCGACCTTCACCTGCTCGGACGAGGGGATGCCCATGGTCGAGGGATGCGAAGAGGACCTTGATGCCCTTAACGAGTGCGTCCACTTTTCGAATCTCTGCGAGATCAACTGCGAGGAACTCATTGATGCTGATTGCTCTTCCGGACCGGACACCATCGATGAGTGTCTCGTGGGCTGCTATGGGACAGCGACCGGTGAATGCTTCGAGTGGTGGTGGGAAGTCGTTGAATGCGCGGGCGACACCCCGACCTACTACTGCACGGAAGGGGGGATGCCCAGGGTCGAGGGCTGCGACGACGAGCACGACGCCCTCGATGCATGTCTCTACGAATGATCAAACAGCCGCACGCCGTCCACGCCGCGCCTTTGGCGCTGCATGAACCAGCCGTCTACCCGGACGAGAACTCGGATTTGGCCGCGCCGCAGACCGGGCAGGTCCAGTCGTCCGGAAGGTCTTCGAAAGCCGTCCCGACCGGTATGCCGCTGTCCGGGTCCCCCTGTTCGGGGTCGTAAACATAACCGCAGACATCACACGTGTATTTTTTCTCTGCCATTGTTCTTCTCCTTTTCTCGGGCGCGCCCGGGGCGCGCCTCTGCGTTTAATAATGCAGGTCCTCGACCTTCACCTTGCCGCGGAAGGTCCTGTAAATCCAAATCGTGTAGCCGATCACTATCGGCATGCCGATGAGCGCCATGACGAGCATGATCGTCAGCGTGCGCTGCGACGACGAGGCGTTCGTGATCGTCAGGCTCACGGCCGAGCCGTCCGAGCCGGGCACGAGCGCCGGGAACACGGACGCTGCAAAGATGCCCATGAGCCCGGCGATGGATAAAGCCGACGCGGCAAAGGCCCTGACGCCGTCCCTCTTCCTGATGAAAACACCCGTCACCACGATCGCCCCGAGCGCGACGGCCGGAACGAGCCAGAGCACCGGGTGGCTGCTGAAACCGGCAAACCGCTGCGGTGCGGTGAAATACGTCGCCGGCGCGGAAACGAGAACGAGCACCAGGAAAGCGACCCAGGATGCCTGCGCCCACCGGCCGGCCCGCGCCTGCAGCTCGTCCCCGGTCTTCATCATGATGAAGACGGCGCCGTGCGTTGCGATCATGGCAAGGCCCGTGATGCCGATGAGGAGGGCATAGGGCGACAGGAGGCCGAAGAAGGTCCCCGTGTAATTGCCGTTTGCGTCGAGCGGTATGCCGCGCAGCAGGTTGCCCATGGCCACGCCGAAAAGAAGCGCGGCAATCACGCTGCCGGCGCTGAAAGCAATGTCCCAGCTCCTGCGCCAGGCGGGCGACTCCTCCTTGCTGCGGACCTCGATGGACACGGCCCTGAAAATCAGGGCGAAAAGAACCAGCATCAGGGCAAGGTAAAAGCCGCTGAAAACGGATGCGTACACGGGCGGGAAAGCGGCGAAAATGGCCCCGCCGCCCGTCAGCAGCCACACCTCGTTGCCGTCCCACACAGGCCCGATGGCGCCCAGCAGTATGCGGCGATCTTCATCCCTTTTCGTAAAGAGGTGCCAGAACCCCACGCCGAGATCGAAACCGTCGAGGACGGCATAGCCGGTCAGGAGTATGCCGACCAGGAAAAACCAGGTTACCTGGAGTGCCGTCATGCCGCCACCTCCTTTCCTTGCGCTCCACCCCCGGCCCCGTTGCCGGCACTGCCGGGCGCAGCGGTTTCCGGGCCGCGGTGCATCTGCCTTCGCAGCAGGTATATCCACAGGAAGAAAAGGAGCAGGTAGACGGCTGAAAAGCCGATGATCGTGGCGAGAATCTGGCCTGCCGGCACGGTCGTTGAGAAGGCGTCCCTTGTCTTCATCAGGTGGTAGACGATCCACGGCTGGCGCCCCACCTCGGCGGCTATCCAGCCCAGCTCGTTGGCGATGATCGGCAGGGGTATGGACAGGAGGGCGGCCTTGAGAAAAAGCCTGCCCGGTAAATTGTCCGAAAACAGCTTCTTCCTCCATAGCAGGAAAAGACCAACGCCGGAAAAGCCGATGAAAAACATGCCCAGGGCGACCATCAGGTGAAAGGGGTAAAAGGTCATGGCCAGGGGCGGCCACTCATCCTTCGGAAAGTCCTTCAGGCCTTTGACCTTGGCCTCCGCGTCGCCGAAGGCCATGAGGCTGAGGCCGGCGGGAATCTCGATGGCCGCGTGGACGGTCTCCTGCTCTTCGTCCGGGATCCCGAAGAGGAGCGCCGGCGCGCGCTTCTGCGTGTCGAAAAGCCCTTCAAAGGCGGCAAGCTTTTCAGGCTGCGTCTTCGTCACCTGGATGGCATGGTAGTGGCCCAGGCCGAGCTCGAGGACCGATGTCACGAACGCCGCGATGAGCGCAGTCTTGAACGACTTCTTTGCGAAATCGAGGTGCCTGCCCTTGATAATGAACCAGGCGCTGATGCCGAGAACGAAAAAGGCGCCCGTGATGAGCGTGGCATCGACCGTGTGCAGGTACCTGGGAACCGTCGACGGGTTGAACACGGCGGCCACGAAATCGGTCAGCTCGGCCCGGCCGCCTGCGATGTGATAGCCGGCTGGGGTCTGCTGCCACGAATTCGCCACGATGATCCAGAACGCCGACAGGGTCGAGCCCACGGCCACCATGAGCGAAGAGAGCCACAGGGTGCCGACCGACACCCTGTTCCACCCGAAGATGAGGACGGCGATGAACGCCGATTCCAGGAAAAAGGCAAAAATACCCTCGGCGGCCAGCGGCGCCCCGAAGATGTCGCCCACGAAGCGCGAGTACTCGGCCCAGTTCGTGCCGAACTGGAACTCCATGGGAATTCCCGTGGCAACGCCAATGGCAAAGCTCAACGTGAATATCTTTATCCAGAAACGCGCCAGGGACCTGTCGCCCGCGCTGCCGCTGCGCTTGTACATGGTCATGAAGATGAAGATCAGCCATGCCATGCCGATGGTGACGGCGGGAAAAATGAAATGAAACCCGATGGTCAGCGCAAACTGGAGCCTCGAAAGAAAGAGTGCATCCATGTTATTCCCCTGCCTCGTTGTGGTATTATTTGCCTTCGGCAGCGGGCGGCGTGAACACGCGCGCGCCAAGATCCTTGTCCAGCATGAACAGGGCGTCGGGAGAGCCCTTGATCAGCTTCAGCCTCTGGACGATTTCGTCGGCCGACGCTTCTTCTTCGACCTGCTCGGTCACGAACCACTGAAGAAAGATGTTCGTGGCGTGGTCCTTGAGCTCCAGCGACTTGTCCGCAAGAGCGTTGATCAGCCCCGTGACCTTCTGTTCGTGCCTGTAAACGGCTTCGAATGCGTCGAGGGGCGAGGACCACTCGGTCGCCGGTCCCTCCACCGGGCCGAGAATCGCGCGGCCGCTGCGTCCGATGACGAAATCGAACATTTTCGTTGCATGGACGAGCTCCTCCATGGCCTGCACGCGCATCCAGTTCGCGCACCCGGGAAGGTTGATGGACTGGAACCACGAGGACATGGAAAGATAGAGGTACGACGAGTAAAGCTCGGCGTTGACCTGTGTGTTCAGTGCATCCTGCATGTCTTTCCTGATCATGGCTATTTCCTCCATAAGCCGTGCAGGTTACAAAACTCCCTGGCGGAAATGCTGTCCCCGTTGACCCGGAAGAGCGCCTCGGGCTTGTCTCCCGGCTTGAAGAAATGCCTGCAGGCATTGTCGTCAACGATCACCTGGACCCACTCGATGTGATGCTTCTCCTCCATGGGGTGGGCGATCTCGCCGACCTTGACCATCACGCCTTCATCCGTCTTTTCAACGACCGGCACATGCTTTTCTTTGGCAGCGTCCGTGGTGTTCTCGGTCATCAGGGTCATGTCCTGGCCGCAGCAGGACAGCGTTCCCCCGCTTGCGTGGATGACTTCCACCATGTTTCCGCACACGTCGCATTTGTATACCTGTAGTCTTTGCGTCATTGTTTATCTCCTGTTTTTTATTTCCATTTTCAATAGCATTGACAAAACACCTCGAAATGGTCCGTCGGGTGATCGCAGGCCGGGCATTTCACGGGCGCGGCCTCTCCTTCATGGATGAACCCGCAGTTGCGGCATCGCCACTTGATCGGCTTGTCCTTCTTGAACACGGTCCCCTTCGCAACGTTTTCAAGCAGGGCCAGGTAGCGCGCCTCGTGCCCTTTCTCCGCAACAGCGATGCTCTCGAAAACCAACGCGATCTCGCTGAACCCTTCCTCGCGCGCGATGTTCGCGAACCCCGGGTACATCTCGGTGTGCTCGTAATGCTCGCCGGCCGCCCCATCCTTCAGGTTGTCGGCCGTGGGGCCGATCACGCCGGCGGGAAAAGCCGCCGCTATTTCCACCTCGCCCCCCTCGAGGAACTTGAACAGCCTGTGGGCGTGCTCCTTTTCCTGGTCCGCTGTTTCCAGGAAAATGGCCTGGATCTGCATGTAGCCTTCCTTCTTGGCCTTGCCGGCATAGTAGGTGTAGCAGTTTCGCGCCTGGGACTCGCCGGCAAAGGCGGTCAAAAGATTTTTCTCTGTCTTGCTTCCTTTCAAATTCATGGTTTCCTCCTTTTTATGTCAGGGTGCCAGTATATCTATATTTTTTTGCTCAGGTCAATCGTTTCGTCGTTATCGTCCCATGTCCCCTTGAGCTTGTGCTCCCTGCGCTCTCGCTCGACCTGGATGCGAATCTTGTAAGCGCAGTCGCGTACCACCGCGTATAGAACGCGGCATCCGTCATCCTGGCAGTCGAACTCGCCTTCGTCGGCCAGGATCGTCAGCTTCGTTGCCAGCTCCAGCGCTTCACGAATATATTTATTCTGGTTGGTCACTCCTTGGCCTCCCTGCTGCGGCATTGCTTTCATGGTTGCCTCTTTTCTTAAAGCAAACGTGAGGCCATTTGTGGGGCAAATCTAAAAATGATGCTATCCCACTGGAGCTACAGGGTTTTCAGATATTTGCAGTTGGAGGTGTAACAAGACAAATGTTTCAATCCATGGGTTGAAACACATGAGACAGTTGCGACAAATGATACAGTTTTTAAGGATTTGGCGGGAGGCTGAAGCCTCCCCTACCCGGGGTATAGATGAAATGACTTCTACCCATCCGGATCGGACAGGAAGCGGTAGAGGGTGGCGCGGGAAACCTTCAGAAGCCCGGCCGCCTTGACCTTGTTCCCTTTTGCCTTTTTCATGGCATCGGCCACGGCCGCGGAATCGAGCTTGCGCTTCCGGCCTTTGCGTGCTGCCGCGGCCCCGGCCCCCTGCAAGAGACCGGCAGGCAGGTGCCCGGGCGTAATTTCGCGGCCCCTGGATTTGATCGCGGCAAATTGAATGATGTTCTGCAGCTCCCGTACATTGCCGGGCCAGGGATAATCCACAAGGATTGAAAGCGCTTCAGGGGACAGGGACAGGACGTCGCGATCGGATTCCCCGGCAATGCGCCTGAGAAAATGATCGGCCAGGAGCGGAATGTCGCCTTTTCTCTCCCTCAGGGGCGGAAGGGGCAAGGGCATGACGGACAGCCGGTAGAACAGGTCTACCCTGAATCTGCCTGCCGCGACCTCCTTTTTCAAATCCTTGTTCGTTGCGCTGACAAGGCGGACATCGACGGCGATAGTCTTTTCACCCCCCACGCGCTCGAACTTGAACTCCTGGAGAACGCGAAGAAGCTTGACCTGCATGGGCTGGCTCAGCTCGCCGACCTCGTCGAGAAATATCGTGCCGCCGTCGGCCAGCTCGAAGCGCCCCTTTTTCTCGCGGATGGCGCCCGTAAACGCGCCTTTCACGTGACCGAAAAGCTCGCTCTCGAGCAGGCCGTCAGGCAGGGCTCCGCAACTGACCGGCACGAACTGCTTGTCCGCGCGCGGGCTTTCGTTGTGAATCGCGGCAGCCACGAGCTCCTTGCCCG
>JBDRLK010000115.1:0-12786 GCA_043813155.1 Pseudomonadota bacterium
CAGCTCAGGGAGCAGACGGAAAAGATCAACTATTCCATTCTCGAGATGCTCAATACCCGCGCCGGGCTTGTCGAGAAAATACGTTCCATAAAAAAAACCGTGAATCTTCCCCTTCACGACCCGGACAGGGAACGGCTGATGCTCGAAGACCTGGTTGACCGCAACGCGGGTCCCTTTGAGGATGAAACAATCGTGAAAATTTTCAATGAGATTTTCCATGCTTCCCTGGGCCACATGGAAGAAAGCTCAAGAAAGCGGATGCTCGTGTCCAGGTCGTCCGGCGCACCGTCCGTGCGTTTCCCCGTGGGCGCCGCCATGGTCGGCGACCGCTCCCTGGTCATTGCCGGGCCCTGCGCCGTGGAAAGCGAAACCCAGATGGAAAAGGTCGCTGCCGGCCTGAGCCGCATGGGGATTTCCATTATTCGCGGCGGCGCGTTCAAGCCAAGGACCTCGCCCTACTCCTTCCAGGGGCTGGGGGAAAAGGGCCTGCGCATCATGCGCGCGGCAGCCGACAGGCACGGCCTGGCGATCGTCACGGAAGTGATGGATACGAGGATGGTGGAAACAGTGGCCCGCTACGCCGACATACTCCAGATCGGCGCAAGGAACATGTACAACTACGACCTGCTCAAGGAAGCGGGAAGGGTCGGGAAGCCCGTGTTTCTCAAGAGAGGCCTTAGCGCCACGATCGATGAATTCCTCTGGAGCGCTGAATACATCGCCCTCGAGGGAGAAAAGCGGATCATTCTCTGTGACCGGGGTGTCAGAACGTTCGAGCGTGAGACGAGAAACACGCTCGACATATCTTCAGTACCGCTGCTTCGCAACATGACGCCGCTTCCCGTTTTCGTGGACATCAGCCATGCCGCCGGACGGCGCGACATTCTCACGGCGCTGGCACGGGCCGCCCTTGCCGCAGGCGCCCAGGGCCTCATGGTGGAAGTCCACCCATGCCCCGCGGTTGCGCTGTCCGACAGCGGGCAGCAGCTTTCCCTCGATGCTTTCAGGGACCTTCTGGGCGATCTTACGTCATCGGGTCTTCTGGAGATCTGCAACAATCGTAAAAAAGCGCGGCAGGCCGCCCGGGGAGCAGCCGCGGTGTGAGACCGGATATCCAAATGGGGGGATAAATGGGGGAACGGAAAAATCAAAGGATTGGTGCTGCGCGCAGCGCGGCCCCCTCGCTTTGCTCGGGGCAAGCTCGGCGCGCCCCATAGGTGACCACATGAAACTTTCAGTAGCGTGCAACTTTGATCCCGCGCTCGTTCTCGGGCTCAAGCCTTACCCCGTGTACGAGGTCTTCGGGAAAATAACCGAGGACACCTTCGGAGGCGGCAGGCCTTCCTTCTACCTGCCCGAGGTGGGAAGGCGGGAAGTCGAGGATTACGTCAAGCTTTGCCACGGCGCGGGCATTGAGTTCAACTATCTTCTCAACGCTTCGTGCATGGGCAACATGGAGTTCACGAAGAAGGGGCAGGAGAAGCTCGACGAAACGCTCCAGTGGTGCTCGGACATCGACGTTGATTCCATTACCGTGGCCACGCTGCACTTTCTTCGCTTCATCAAGAAGCGCTACCCGAAGTTCAAGGTCAGGGTCAGCTCCCACAGGTACACGGACAACCCCAGGAAGGTGCGCTTCTGGCAGGACAACGGCGCGGACTGCATTGTCGTTTCCGAGGTGAACATCTACAGGGAATTCAGGATTCTCGAGACCATGCGAAGAGCGGCAACGACATCCGAGCTCCAGCTCATCGTGAACAACTCGTGCAGGCAGGACTGCGCCATTGCGGGAACGCACGGCGTATCGCTCAACCATGCTTCGCAGAAGAGCTCGGGCGGCTTCCCGCTCGACTACTGCTCCGTTTACTGCATGCACTTCAGGCTGCGCGAGCCCGTGAACTACCTGAGGGCGAACTGGATCAGGCCCGAGGACCTGAAGCTTTACATGGACATGGGCTACACGAATTTCAAGATCGTAGAGAGAAACTGCCCGACCCAGGTGCTTCTCGACCGCACCAGGGCCTACTACGAGCAGACCTATGACGGCAACCTCCTCGATCTCGTTCAGAACCACGCTTACCCGTACGAGAAATTCTCACAGAGGGAGCACGACGCCTACTCGCTGCGCAGGATGAGCAAATATTTCATCCGCCCGCGCAGCATCAACATGCTCAAGTTCATCAAGGTCATGGAGCTCGGCAAGAGGGCCAGCCTTCTGTACCCGAGACAGGGTGAAAACGAAGTTTTCATCGACAACAGGTCGCTCGACGGGTTTATCGAAAGGTTCCGCAAGGTAAGCTGCCAGGATCTCGACTGCGAAGAGTGCCGGTACTGCCACGCGTGGGCCGACAGGACCGTTCGGATCTCGCCCGAGTTCAAGAGGGACATGACGCGCATCTACGACGAGCTTCTCGACGACATCCACTCGGGCGGGTTCTGGGAGGATTACGGCAAAACCATCGGCAGCGCGCTCAAGCGCTCACTCGCCTACCTGCCGATCGAGGGCCTCACCGGCACGCTGTTGCGCAGTCCCGTGAGGAACATCAGGCACTTCATCAGTTTACTTCCCTCCATTCCCATGATAGATAAGTTCAAAGGGGCCGGCGGAAAAGGAAACGGCGGGAACGGCAAGGCGAAAGAGCCGCGGGCCGGCGGAACGACCGTGCAGCTTCAGCCGCCGGAGCCGGAAGAAAAACCGGCCGGCGCGCAGCAGCCCTTTCTCAATTAATAGTCAATGACCGAAAAAGTCAAAGTCGTGATCGTCGGCGCCGGGCCGGCTGGCAGCGCGTGCGCCTCCGCCCTCGCCATGCTTGGCATCGAGCCGGTCGTTCTCGTCGACAAGGCAAGGTTCCCCAGGAACAAGCCCTGCGCCGGCGGTCTCGGCCCCGGGACGGAAGAAAGCCTGAAGGAGCTCGGCCTGTGGAAGACCGTGGTCGACCGGTCGAACAGGGTGACGGCCATGAAGGCGGTCACGCCCTCGGAAAAAGAGCTTTGCGTCAGCGGGTCCGCCACGGCCCTGATCATGCCCAGGGAAAAATTCGACGCGATCCTCGTGCGCCGCGCCGGGGACCTGGGGGCGCGGCTCGTGACCGGTGAAAAAGTCAGCTCCATCATGTGGAAGCGCCGCTCGCCCTGCGGCGTGGTCACGGAAACGGGCCGGAGAATCGAGGCCATATGGACGGTGATCGCGGCCGGCGGCGGGACCGGGCTTCTTCCGAGGAAAAGGAAGCATGTCTTCGGCCGCATACTGAAGGGCGTGCTCACGAGGTACGAGGACTTCGAAGTCGACAGCAACACCGTTGAGATGTATTTCGACAGGGACCTCAAGCCCGCGTACGGATGGGTATTTCCCGAAGGCAAATCCACGGCCAACGTGGGCCTGTGCTACGACTAGGACAAGTTCCCCGGGAAAAAACCCAAGGATGTTTATCGCATGTTCGCCGCCCGGTACCTCGAAGGCCGGATCAGCAGGGCAAAGCGCGTCTCGCCGCTCATGGGCCGCCCGATCTTCACCTCCTTCGCGCCCGCCGGCATTGCCCGGCCCGGCCTCCTCGTGGCCGGCGAGGCCGGGTGGCTCGTGAACCCGGCCACGGGAGAAGGCATCAGCCAGGCGCTGCGCAGCGGATTGTGGGCTGCGCAGGTCGCCGCGGATCACCTGAAGGGAAAGCTCGGCGCGGCCGAGGCCGCGTCCCTTTACGAAAGAAAAATCAAGGCCGGCCTCAGCCCCGGGCTCATGCTGGGCGAAGTATTCCGTCTCGTCGGGCCGGCCATTCTGGAAATCGCCTGCTACCTGCCGTCAGGCTCCATGCCCGCGAGAATGCTTTCACCGTAATCATTCCGCAAACTTTGAACCGTGGGCAGGGGAGGCTTCAGCCTCCCTCCCCTTTCCCCGTCGGGCAGGGGAGGCTTCAGCCTCCCCGGAAGATCAAGTTCACGGGAGCCTGAAGGCTCCCCTGCCCCGGATTTCGTTGGAACATTTTACATCACCGGATTGTCCTATCCAGAAAGGCCGCAAAAAACTTTTTGGAGGACGCCATGAAAAAACATGAAATGATGATGCCGGGAGCCATGCCGATGATGGAAGAGAGAAAGGAGCCTGCTTCGGCAGCTCGGTTCATCGATCTCGATAAGATCGAGGACCGGGACGCGCACGTGATCGAGGTCATCGCCGTGTGGAAAAACACGGTCTTCAACGTAAAGCACCTGGGCGCAAAAAAGCCCGTTTTCACGGTGGGAGAAGAGCCGGACTGCGATTACTGGATCCCGTCCTACCAGCTGGCCGGGTCGAGCAAGGTCGTTCTCGCCGACGCGCGCGGGTCGCTTCACCTGTCGCCGATCTTTTCAGGCGGCGAGGTCGAGATGGAAAGCGGCGGGAAAAAACCGCTGGAAGCGCTGCTCGAGAAAGGCACGCGGCATGTCACGGTCCCGCCGGGTGGAAAGTGCAGCGTTGAGATCGGGGACACGACGTTCATCGTCCGCTCCGTGCCAAAGCCGAAAAGGCCGGCATTCCCGCTGACCTTCGACTGGGCAAAGCAGTCCTTTACCGGCCTCAGCTTCATGTTTCACGTTGCCTTTCTTTTCCTCGTGTTCTTCGTTGCGCCCAGCTCCCGATGGCTCAGCGCCGACCAGATCGGCGAATTCGACAATGCGTACATCAGGTACCTTCTCAGGCCCACGGAGATCGTGCCCGACGATCAGCTCCCGGACTGGATGAAGAAGCAGGAAAAGGACGAGGGCCCGATGAGCGATCCCGGCAAGGCGCACAAGGGCGAAGCAGGAAAGATGGGCGATCTCAAAGCGAAAAAAACCGACAACCGCTACGGTATAAAAGGCGACGGCAAGGAAATGCACATGGCCAAAGACCAGAAAGAGGATCTCGTGCGCGAGGCGGGCATTGTCGCCGTTCTCAGCCAGACGCTCAACATGCCCACCTCTCCTTTCGGGCAAAACACGGCCAACGGCAATGACCTGGAAAACGCTCTGGGCGCCCTCGTGGGCAATGACATCGGCCCCAACTTCGGGTTCGGCGGCTTGAGCATGTACGGCACGGGCAGGTACGGCGCGGGCACGGGCGAAGGCACCATCGGCGTGGGCCCCCTTGGCACGATCGGCAGCATCGGCGGCCCGGGCCCGATCGGCGACCACTGGAAGCCGTTGAACTCCAAGCTCGGGCCCAAGCCCGACGGCAAGGGACCCGTTGTCACGCCCAAGGGCGGCACGGTCATCGGCACGCTGCCCAAGGACGCCATCAGGCGAGTGATCCGCCAGCACCTCAACGAGGTGCGCTACTGCTACGAGCAGCAGCTCGCCGTCAAGACGGATTTGTCGGGCCGCGTGGTCATTAAGTTCGTAATCATGGCCAACGGCGTGGTTCAAGGCTCGCTGGTCCAGGAATCAACCCTGGGAAGCAAGCCCGCAGAGCAATGCATCGCAAAGGCCGTGGGGCGCTGGACCTTCCCCGCACCGCCGGACGGAGGCGTTGTCATCGTATCCTATCCCTTCATTCTCCAGCCCGCTGCGGGGATGTAGTCCGGTTCACCTCACAGACTGACCTCACGATGCATTAGAAGGGGAGCACCGCACGGTGCTCCCCTATTCTGCTATCAGGTATTCCGGACAGATCTCGTAATCCGCAAGACAGGGAAACTCCAGTCCTTCCAGGGCGCTACGGATACAATCGATGGCTTCAGGCGGCACGGGATAATAGTCCTCCCTTTGTCGTACATCCACAACCCTGCCGTCGGCATCCACGGTAACGATCACTTCGTAAATGTTATTATGATAATCAAAACAACTTAATTCGACCGCTTCCATCATTTCACGCTTTTGTTCCGACTCATCTCCAAGAATGTGAACGACATTGTACGTGCCGCTCAGGCAGCTTAAGTCAAGTTCGGCTATGGCGGACCGGATTTCCTCTATTCGAGAAGCAATCCTGTCCTGCTCCCAGTCGCAGTAATGCATGGGATCATCATAGCCCCCGTAAATATCGAAATCCTCGGGAGACGATGAAAAGACAACAGTCACAGTCAGACATGGATCAACGGCCCGAGCTGTTTCCTTTATCTTTTCCTTCAAGGCTTCGATCTCTGACTCAGTACAGGATTCCGGCTCTTCCGCAGCATCATTGACATCAAGCACCTCCCTCGCTTCTTCGACCGGCGCGTCGGTTGACTCGGAAATGTCCGCGGCCGGCTTGCCCGAGCTGCCGTAGCACCCTGTCATGGGAGCGCCGGCAAGGCAGAAGCTCAGGGCATAGGCGGCCGCGGTTTTCATGGGCGAGTAGATCTTCGCGGGCCGCGAAAGCCTGCCAACGAGCTGCTGCGAAATACTGTCGATGCGGCGCTGCAGCTCCAGGACACCGGCCCTGGTTTCCCGGACAAGGCCGCTGCACTCTAAAAATCCTTTCCCTTCTGCGGCAAGCTCCAGGGCGCCATGGAAGGCCGTGACACGAAGCCGGTTCAAGTCATCCGTCGCCTCCCTGCTTTTGTCGCGCAGGCCATCCATCGACATTCCGGGATCGAGCCTTGCCGCCAGGGCGATGGCGAGCCAGATATCGTGCACGTGGTAGGAAATGCTGTAGTTCCTGAAGGCTTCCCCCCTGAGGCGCGAAAAAATCTGGGCAAAGCGCTCCGCAGCCTCGTCGACATAGGCGTAGCTGTAGCGCAGCGGGTTGCCCGTCAGCCGTCCTTCACCCATCATCTTCTCGTGGAGCTTTGTACCGTGATACACCTGCATCTGCGTGGCCTCGAACGTGCCTTTTTCGATCTTGTCGAGGAAGTGAATGCCGCTTCGTATCGTCTCCAGGGTCGAGTAGGGGTGCACGAGCATGAGATTGCATATGGCCGCAACGCCAAGGTCTTCGAACATGGCCATGACCTCGAGCCCGCGAAGGGGATCGCCTCCCCTGCCGTACTTTGTGAGCTCCTGCTTCGAGGCCAGCTCGATGCCCAGAAAGCAGCGGACGAGCCCGGTATCGACAAACGCCCCGGCAATGGACGGGGTTACGAGGTCCGCCCTCAGCATGCCGCCCAGGCCCAGCTGCCCGACGCCGCGCTGCTTCAGTCCGTGCTTCCACTGCGCCAGGAACTCGAGTGCTCTTTCTTCGTTCCTCGGAAGAAGATGCTCGTCCACAAAATAGAAATAACGCACTTTCTTTTCGTGCCACAGCTTCGCCATCTCGTCGCACAGGTTGTCCACGCCGCGCCGGCGCACGCCGCCGACGCCCGCGCACCTGAGCTCTGCCATGTCATGACCGCCTTCGATCCCTTCTCTTCTCTCCTGCGCCTGGAGCGCGGCCGGGCCGCAGTAAGCGCACCTTCCCGGACATCCGCGCGTCGCCGCGATGTGCGCAACCGGGCTGCCGATAACCTCGGGAAGCTCGCCGTGCTCCGGGAATATCTCCACCTGCATCCTGTCCATGACCGGCGCAGCCCTGCCGTCTCCCTGCCTGGTGGTAAGGCCCGGGACGTTGTCCGGGCGCGCGCGGCCGCTCTTCAGCCTGCCTGCCAGCTCGACGGCCGGGACCTCGCCCGCGAACCTGACAACGCTGTCGAGCCAGCCGTAGCGCTCCAGAAGCCAATGCCTGGCAAGCGTGGCAAATCCCCCCCCGGCCGTGATGTGCCCTTCATAGCCTCTCCTGCGCAATAGCTCGCCCATGCCAAGTGGAAGAAACGAAGATCCCCCGTCCGGAAGCGCTAACCCGATGAGCATTGGACTCGTCTCGAGCACGCGCCTGCAAATCTTCTCCATGTCGACCCACGTGTTGAGGATCATCACCTCCGCCGTGAAGCCCGCATCCCGCAGGGCGGCCTGCACATACCCGAGGCCCAGGTTCTCATTGTCCGGAAGCTTCCTCCCGATCAGGACAACATCTTTCAGGGGCGTGACAGAATGATCAAGCATCGTGGAGTCCTCCATTTTTCTATGAACTTTTTTCATAGTACAGACCTGCTCAAATTTCAAGACACCTGAAATTGCCTGCTCCCTTTTTATGAAACAGTTACAGTTACGGCTTCTCGATAAGTGAGGAGGGCTTGATGAGAAAGGAGTCTTCGCCCTTCTCGCGGCCGGACTGCGTGTCAGCGGCCGGGCGCTGATGCCCGCCGCCCGGAATGATGATGGAGCCCTGCTGCGCCGCCGGCGCCCGGGCCTGCTGCGCAGGCTCGTTGACGATGATTCCGCTGCGCATGCACTCTACCAGGAACCGGATTTCGTGCGGCTCTTTCGAAGCATCCTCCACGAGGCGCGACAGGGCCGCGCACTGCTCGGCAAACACCCTGTCCTTCCTCCGGCCCGCAACAAAGGCGTTGTCCATGAGGGCCGCGGCCATGTTGGCTCTCCGCTCCCTGTCAAAGTAAGCGTCGACCTCCCTCAAGATGATCGCCTCCATGGCCGCCATCTTGCTTTCATTGCTCGTGGAGATTTTTCCGCCGGAAACGACGTTCAGCTTTTCCACGAGGACCTTGAGCGTCTGCGTCTCCGGCCTCCAGAGATGGAAAGCATCGCGCTTTCGAAGAAAGCCGCTGTCGCTCGACACGCCGGCCGCGACCTCTTCGGACGGCTCGACCTGCTGCGTTTCAGGGCTGACGCCCCCCGGCTTCAGGCGGCCGGCCGCCCTGTCCAGCAGGCCCATGGCCCGGCCGCGGTTCCCCTCCCACTCCTGGTTACTCTCATCGACCGCATCGAGGATTTTGCGGATTCTCCCGAGGGCAAAGGCCGGATCAACGGACACATAGCCGTCCGGGGAGCCGCTGATGGCGGCCAGCGCTTCCTTGAATTTCCTGATGCTCGATTCCTCGTTGAAGCCGGCCCTCATGATCCGGACCGGGTCGAGCACGTAAACAACGATGAGCGACCTGATGCCCGCCGCGCCCGCGAACACGCACCCGATGATCTGCCCGGTAAAACCGTTGACATGGCCCGTCATCCAGCAGCGCACCTCCTCGTCCCGGCCCGGCGGCGCGGCGGTCCCGGCCGCGGTTGACGAATGCTCTTGGGGGATATCGAACTTCTCGCCCTTTGTCTTTCGCCGCTGCAGCTCCCTCCTGGCCTCCTTTTTTCCGGCCGCGGCCGCGGTTTCGTCCCCGAGCATGGCCAGGAGGTCTTCCAGCGGCGTTTCCCTCAGCTTCACCTCGCCCCCCTTTTTCCTTTTTTTCTTCCCGGCCAATGCATACCTCCAGTATCAATTCCCAGCAAAGACTATGACATAACAAACCTCGGCAGGCCTTACAATCCTGTTACACAATTTTCGTTTCTTTGGAATGGCAAAGAAAGCATACTCATGATAAAATTGATATTCGGAATGAGCAAATTTACGGGAAATGGCGGGGGAAAGCTCATCCTCATGGGCGAGCACGCCGTGGTATACGGCAAGCCGGCGATCGGGATGAACCTGGACCGGGGCATCGAGGCCGCGCTCACGGCAATCGACAAAGGGCCTCCCACAGTAGAGCTCGACCAGAGGGGGTTTGCCGCGTTCGTCAGCGCGGCCGCGCACGCGGGCTTGGACCCGGGCCGCTTCAACGTCGCCATTACCTCCAGCCTGCCCGTGGGACAGGGGCTCGGGTCGTCCGCCGCCCTGTCCGTCGCGCTCGGCCGCGCCATGCTGGCGGCGCTTGGCCGGGAGGAAACGGACGAAAAAGTCATCGAGCTTGCCCATGTCATGGAAACCGTTTTTCACGGCTCGCCTTCGGGCATGGACGCGAGGCTGGCCCTGGGCAGGGGCCCCTTGCTCTTCAGAAAGGGGGAGGAACCCGAGACGCTGCGGGTGGGCGCGGCCGTCCCCATCGTGGTCCTGACCACGGAATCGTCGCCGTCCACCAAGGTCATGGTCCGGAGGGTAAGGGAGCAATACGAGAAGAACCCGAAAAAAATCTCCGGCCTGATGGACCACATTGAAAACCTCGTGCTCGAGGCCGGGACATTCATCCAAAAAGGTCACCTGTACGAGCTCGGCAGGGCCATGAATGAAAACCACGGCGTTCTGTGGGCGCTGGGAGTCAGCACGGGCGAGCTCGATTCCCTTCGTGAAAAAGCGCTCAAGGCAGGCTCACCCGGCGCGAAGCTGACAGGAGGAGGCGGCGGCGGCGCCGTGATCTGCCTTGCCGGGGACAGGGATCACGCGGACCGCCTGCTGCAGGAGCTGAAAATTGAAGACAATTCCTTTGTGACGATGCTGAGGTAGGGTGTGTTGCGCGGCGCCCGGCCGCAGGGGTGCGATTTTTATCAGTTGGGCGGACGGGAGGCTAAAGCCTCCCCCTACCCGACGGGGGTAGGGGCGACTTCAGTCGCCCATCAAGCAGCACCTTCCAATCGCACCCCGGCCGCTGACGGCACTTGCACTTTTTCCGCAATTATGGTTAGCTGATCGATGAAGCAATGAAAGCGCAGAGGAAATTTTCATTGCGGCATCCATAACCTTTCATCAAGGGGAGAAGACAAATGGGAAGAGAACGCCTTTCATGCCCATTCCTTGTTATCCTTTTATTTTTGTCGCCCGCATCGTGCGGCACCAAGGACCTTGAGATAATCTACTACGATGGGACCACGGATATCCTTCTTCCGGAATGCATCGACAACGACGGTGACGGCCACGGGATAGGATGCCCGGGCGGGGAGGACTGCAACGACAATGACCCCGAGCACTGGTCCGACTGCCCGGATTGCGAGGCAACGCACGCCGAGGGGTGCGAATGCAGCGCGGGCGAATCCTACGACTGTTACGATGGCCCGACCGGCACGCTGGATATCGGGCAGTGTAGCGGCGGGACCCGCAGCTGCGTCGACGGCCGGCTGGGGCCTTGCGAGGGGCAGGTCCTGCCGGACGACCTGGAAGACTGTGAAGACGGCGTGGACAACAACTGCAACGGCGAGACGGATGAAGCGTGGATATGCGGCGACTGCGCCCCTCCGTGCTATACGGACGGGACCCGGGAGCCTTCATCCTCGGACTCGGGATCGACCGGGCTGGCCCCGAATCCCGACGGCCCTGGCGTGGTCCTCGGGGAGGGTGAGGACGAGGAAGGAGGGTTTGCGTGGATAGCCAACTGCGTCGACGGAAACGTGTCCAAGCTCGATATATTGACCGGGGCCGAGGTCGGACGATACGAGGTCGGCCTCGCAGGATCGCACAGCGACAGCCCGTCGAGAACGGCCGTCGACGACTACCAGGCCGCGTACGTGGGCAACAGGGGATTCTTCGGACAGGGGTCCGTGACCAAGATCGCCGGGTTCGAGCGATACTGCGTGGACCGCAACGGAGACGGCGATATCGACACGTCCCGCGGGCCCGAGTACCTGCCGCTCGGCGAGGACGAATGCGTTCTGTGGACCGTGGAGCTCGGTGAGGAGGACGCCATCCCGCGGGCGGTTGTCGTTGACTTCGGGGGGCTCGACGTCCTCGGGGGCTACCCCTGGGTCGGGTGTTTCAACGAGCTGCGCTTCTACAAGCTGGACCCCGACGACGGATCGATCCTCAACCACGTCGATATCAACGTCCATCCCTATGGAGCGGCCATCGACAGCGCGGGCTGGATATGGGTGTCGGGAAGGGAATCATACCAGATCCAGCGTTTCAACTATGTCTCGAGGGAAGTGGAGCCCCCAGTGTCCGTGCCGTCCTCCTGCGGCGGGAACAACCCCTACGGCATTGCCGTGGACAGGGAGGACAGGGTCTGGATCGGCGTGTGGGACAATGGCGGCGCCTGCCGCTACGACCCTGCCACGGGCAGCTGGCTTTTCGTTAACACGGGAGGAAGGACAAGGGGCATTGCCGTGGACGAGGATAATGTCGTGTGGGCCACGAATGACGTGGACGCCATGCTCTACAGGTTCAATGCCGATGACGGCTCCGGCCTCGCCTCCTTTGCCGTCGACGGAATAACACCCGTGGGCGTGGGCGCGGACCGCTTCGGGAAAGTGTGGGTGGTCAACCACGAATCGCACAACACCGTAAGATTCGACAAGGCCACGGAGAGATTCGACGGCCCGTTCCCGACCGGCTCATTCCCCTACACGTACAGCGATTTTCTCGGCTACCAGAGATACTTGATGAACCCGAGGGGGGTATGGGTGAATTCATTCGAGCGGTGCGATGAAAAGGAAGGGGACAAGTGGCTCCAGATCGTATGGAACACCGAAACCCCGGCCGACAGCCGCATCACGATCAAGGGCAGAAGCTCGAACATCTCGACAGAGCTTTCCACCGCGCCCGAAGTCGTCATTGCGTCCATCGGGCCCGACCCCGATGTCGGGGGCGTTGACCTCGAAAGGGTATTTTCCGAGGCCGGCACGCCGATCGGAAAATACCTGGAAGTCACCGTTATCCTGGAAGCCGGGTCGATCGAGACTGTCTCACCCGTATTCAGATCGATCCAGGTTTTCTATTACTGCGAAAGCCTTGAATAGGGATTTTCTCCCGGACGGTCACTCGATGATGAAAATCACCTCGTTTTCACTGACGTAGCCGAATTCCTGGCGGGCCACCCTCTTGATGATCACAGGATTGGAGCGAAGACCGATTATAAGCTTCTGCATCTCCTTGATCTGCCACCCCGTTTTCCGGTTGTCCTGCTTCATCTTTTCGAGCTGCTGCTCGAGATGGCCGATTCTCGGATAATTGTCTTCACCAAGAAAGATAAAAGGCAGTGAAATGAATGCATAGGAAAGAAGAATGAATGCCGCTATCTTGAAAAGCTTCGTGTTCATTGCAAATGTCCGGACCCGCCGCGGGTGCATTTACGATTCCTGGGGATCGTAAATGCATCCACCTGCCGTTGAAATTCC
>JBDRLK010000116.1:0-11818 GCA_043813155.1 Pseudomonadota bacterium
GTGTTCGATCTCGTTTCGCTCAACGGCAACATCTGCCTCGTCATGGAGCGCCTCGAGGGCAAGACCCTGAAAAAGCTCATCAAGGAAGAAGGCGCCTTGGGCAGTATCGACAGGGTGCTGAAGATCATGACCATGCTGGCCGATGCCCTGTCCAGGGCGCACGCATTCAACATCATCCACAGGGATATCAAGCCCGGCAACATTTTCCTCACTTCCTTCAAGGGTGTTGATGATTTCGTCAAGCTGCTCGACTTCGGCATTGCCTTCACCATCGGGGGGAGCCGACTGACCCAGGAGGGCATGCTCCTTGGAACGCCCCCCTACATTTCACCCGAGCAGATAAGGGGGAAGGAGCCGACCAAGGCCTCGGATCTTTATTCGCTGGGATGCGTGATCTACGAGCTCCTGAGCGGTCAGACGCCGTTTGCCGGCAAGAGGATCGACGAGGTGATCAAGGGCCATCTTTTCGACACTCCCGCGCCGCTGACAGATTTCAGAAAAGACGTGCCCCCGGAGCTCAACGAGCTCGTCATTAAAATGCTTCAAAAGGACCCGGACGACCGCTTCATGGACGCGTTCGAGCTGCTCGATGAAATGCAGAGCCAGGCCCTGGCGTTCGACTATGAAAGGGAAGAGATGCTCAGGGCAAGCGAGCATCCGGAAAATGAAAGGGGCAGCAAGGAAATCAAGTGGGGCAACTATTTCGAGCAGATCGCCGACGATCTCGACGAAGAATCCATGAACACGAAGGAGTTCGAGCAGGGATTCAAGGCGGCCCAGGAGCTGGCCAAGCTCGAAAAGGAGACAAAGGAAATCATCGAGACCATGGAGCGGCTGGACAATCGCAGGAGCGGCTATCAGCAGAACATTGCCATTGCCGTCGACAGCCTGGAAAAAGACCTTTCCAGGCTGCGCAAAGCGCTCGGAAAGGACAGGATGGGATATTTGAGCCTGGTGTCCGAGCGGGACCATTTGACCGCACAGGCGGACAAGCTGATCACGAAAATAACCGAGATGAATGATGCGCGTCACTATGCGTCATCGAACGATATCAAGGAAATGGAAGTGTCTCTCCTGATCGAAACGGGAGACATGGGCAAGAGGCTCAGCGATGTTCTGGAAAGGGAAAAAGATCTTAAACGCACGAGGGAGAGCTGCAAAGGCGATATCGAGGACCTCAAATACCAGATCTCGCAGTTGAACAAGAGGCTGTACGAGATTGATGATGAATACAGCAGGGAATACGAGCCCTGCAGGACCAAGCTGGACAAGATTTCCGCCAAGAGCGAGCTGCTCGGGAAAATCGCCGCTGTCGCGGCAGGCAGGTGTGATTCGATACTGAAAGTCAACAGGGCAGGGAAAGCAAATCGAGTTGGAAAAGGAGAACAGCAATGAGCGAGCAAAGACTGAGGATCAGAAAGGTCACGCGTGAAAAGGCCAGGAGAAAGCCTAGAAACGAAGAAAAACTCGGCTTTGGAAAGTTTTTCAGCAATCACATGTTCCTGATGAATTATGATACTGAAAAGGGATGGCACAAACCCAGGATCGAGC
Source organism: Pseudomonadota bacterium (assembly GCA_043813155.1). Classification (GTDB taxonomy): domain Bacteria; phylum Myxococcota_A; class Polyangia; order DRWM01; family DRWM01; genus JBDRLK01. The sequence continues at coordinate 1,552 of JBDRLK010000116.1, forward strand.
CCTACCACAAGATCGTCCTCGACCCCGCGGCCATGGTGCTGCATTACGGCCAGGAGGTGTTCGAAGGGCTGAAAGCTTTCAGTGGGGAGGACCGCAGCATTTACCTGTTTCGGGCAAAGGACAACCTGAAAAGGTTCAACCGGTCGAGCGACCGGCTCTGCATTCCGCAGATCGACGTGGAGCAGGTCTATGACTATCTCAAGCGGCTTCTTCTGATCGACAAGAAATGGGTTCCAAAAGCGCCCGGGACTTCGCTCTACATCAGGCCGAACGTGATCGCCACGGATCCTTTCCTGGGAGTCCGCCCGTCGGACACGTATCTTTTCTACATCATGACCGGACCGGTCGGGGCCTATTACCCCGAGGGCTTCAACCCGATCAGCATCTACGTTTCCTTGGACTACGTCAGGGCCGTGCGCGGCGGAACCGGAGAGGCAAAAACATCGGGCAATTATGCGGCAAGCCTCGCCGGCCAGGCGGAGGCGAAAAAACTTGGGTTCACGCAGGTCCTGTGGCTCGACGCCATCGAGAGAAAATACGTCGAAGAAGTCGGGACCATGAATATATTTTTCGTGGTGGGCGATGAGATCGTAACGGCGCCGCTCATGGGAACCATCCTGCCGGGAATCACGCGGGACAGCGTGATCAGCATCTGCAGGCACTGGGGCATGAAAGTCTCCGAAAGGCCGCTGGGCATCGACGAGATCATCAGGGGTGTCCAGGCTGGAACGGTAAAGGAAGTGTTCGGGACAGGCACGGCGGCCGTCATATCGCCGGTCGGCACCATTCACTTCAAGGGCAGCGATTATGCCGTGGCCGGCGGAAAAACCGGGAAACTGAGCACAAGGCTGTTCGACTATCTGACCGGATTGCAATACGGCAAGCTCAAGGACCCATTCGGCTGGGTGGACAAGGTCCTGTAATGTATTCTCGTGGGTAGGGATCGTTACCGGGAGCCTGAAGGCTCCCCTACCCCGCACGGTGGAACTAATGAGCCGGCGAACTTCTTTCTGGAGCAGGAAAAAGGGAGAAAGACTGAAGATCTTCTCCCACAGGGGCAACACGGACACCTCCACGCCTGCTTATGAAAACACGATCTCGGCCTACACGCTGGCCGCCGGGACCGGGGCGGACGGAATCGAGATCGATGTAAACTTCACGGCCGAAGGGAAGCTGATCTGCTTCCACGACGCGACCCTGAAGAGAATATCCGGAAGCAATAAGAGGGTGCGGGAATCGTCGTTCAGGACGCTGCGGTCCATTCCGCTCGAGGGCAATGAGAGGATTCCGACTCTCGATGAAGCCATGGATGCCATACCCCCATCCACGCCGATCATATTCGATGTAAAAACAGCCGGATTCGTCGACTCCGAATTGCTCGACAGCTTCATCAGGTTCATCAGGAGAATCCTGATGGCCGAGCACAGGGAGATCACGGTTACGTCGTTCAACTACATGTCGCTCAACTATCTCATCATGAAGGCTCCCGAGCTCAGGACAGGCTTCCTGCTCAGGCCCGATTCGGTCCACACAAAGCTCGGCATGCTGAAATTCCTCGCGAAGCATTACAAGGCTGTTCACACCCAGTTTTCCCTGGCCGACAAAAGGAGCATCGAGGTGTGGCACGAACAGGACTATGACGTGATCGCCTGGACGGTCAATGAAACCGTCGATGCGCTGAAGCTCTCCGGCAGCGATATTGACGGCATCATCACGGATACGCCCGTGTCGATCATGGATGCGTTGAAATAAAAATAAACTCAAACAATCAAAGGAGTCAGACATGCAAGGCATAGCACGTGCATTCGCCGAGGGCGGCATCTGGATGTACTTCATTCTCCTTTCCGGCCTGCTGGGCCTTGCGATCAGCGCCCTGCAGTTCATTCTGGTCAAGAAGGCCAGCCTGTGGCCCGTTATCATGGGAAGCGTGGCAGGCACGATCATGCTCGGCGTCCTGGGCACGGTGGTCGGGTGCATCCAGGGGTTCGGGGCCCTTGCCCACGCTGCGCCCGAACAGCGGGCCGCGCTCATGGCGCAGGCCGCCTCCATTGCGCTCAACACGACCGCTTTTGCCATGCTGCTGGGCGGCTTCAACGCGCTTATCGGATCGATCGGCGCGACGATACGTGAAACGATCAGGAAGTAAGGCGCGATGATGCAAGGCGGGCCGGAGAGCGGCTACTTTTTCTTCGGGGGCTTCTTTTCCTGCTTCTTGGGCTCCGTGGCCTTTTTCTTGATCTTCAGGTCGCCGAGAAGCTCGAGGGTCCTTTCCTCTGCCAGCGGGTTCTTGTCCTTGACGAGCTTCAGGTACCTTTCGAGCAGCTCGATGGCCTCGTCGAGCTCGTCCTTCTCGATGAGCAGGAGGCTCAAATCCCAGATCGCGCTCTTCAGGTCCGGCTTGAGCCTCAGCGCCTCCTTGTACTCGGCAATGGCAAGGTCATATTCCTTCTGGCCGCGATAGGCCACGGCAAGGTTGAGGTGGTAGACGTGGTTGTCGGGGTTGTACTGGATGCACTTCTGGTGCATTTTGACGGACTCGCTGAACTTTCTCATCTTCCTGTAGACAACGCCCAGGTTGTTGTAAAGCTCATGGTCGTCCGGGTGAAGCTCCAGGGCCTTGAGGTAATGCGACTCGGCAAGCGTGTACATCCTGCTCTGGCGGTATATGAGGCCGAGAAACGCGTGCGCCTCCCAGTTGTTCTCATCCAGCTCCACGGCCTCCTTGCAGTGCTTGGTCGCGTTGTCCATGTCCTCGAGCCGTATCAGCACGTTGCACAGGGCCGAATGGTAATAGTCTTTTTTCGGCTTCAGCTCCACCGCCTTTTCAAAACACTTCTTTGCTTCCTCGTTGTCTTTCTGCTTCAGGTGAACATAACCCAGATGGTACCACGCGTCCGCGTACCCGGGCCTCAGCGAGACGGCCTTTTCAAGATGCTTCTTTGCATTGTCGAGCTCGCCTTTCTTCTTGAACGCCACTCCCAGCTGGTACTGGATCGTCGCCTCGTCACCCTTTGCTTCCGCGGCCCCGCAGGCGAGCAATCCGATCAATCCCGCCAGGCACAGCAATGGAACTATCGCCTTTTTCATCATCATTGATCCTCCTGTGTTCAATTTGGACTCCATAATTCAATTATTATTTCATGATGCGGGTTTTAACAAGGCGTTCAAGGCGTTTTTGTGCAGTGACATTATTTTTGTATCATCTTGACGTTTGAATCCCCTTGGTGATACTTGCGAAGATAACATCCTTTAGTGCAGGACTTTTCAACCCACCCATCGGAAGGCGTGGGTAGTGCAGGGGCTTTGTGCCCCGCCGCACTGGTACGCAGAGGGGAACAGCATGATCGAAAAAAAATCCATCGAAATCGACGGGACGAAAATCTTTTACCTCGATGCCGGCCCCGATGATTCGAGCAGGATCGCGCCCACGGTTCTTCTCGTCCACGGTTTCCTGGTGAGCAGCTCTTCGTGGGCGGACGTTATCCCCGGGCTGTCGGAAAAATTCAGGGTCGTTGCCCCCGACCTTCCGGGACACGGTGATTCCGGCATCTGGGAGAACATGCAGGTGAGCTTCACGCGGCTGGCGTCCTTCCTCTACACCTTCTGCGACAGGCTGGGCATCAAGAGCGCGGCCATCGTGGGGCATTCCATGGGCGGCGGCATCTCCATCGTTGCGGCGGGCATGTACAGCCAGCTGTTTACGAAAGCGGTGTTCATGGACGCCATAGCGTACACTATCAAGCTGCCTTTCAAGAGCAGGATCGTCACCAAGGCCGGAATCGGTCCCTTGATTTTCAAGAAGCTTTATGGCTGGGGCATGTTCCGCTCGTACTTCAAGAACGATGTGTTCTTCGATAAATCGAAGATAGACGAGCAGCGCCTTAAAGTATATTACGAAAGCTTTGACAGGCCGGGGGCCAGGGATTTCCTGTACAATGCCCTCAAGGTAATTTCCCACCCGTCGGAAGTGGAATCCAAGGTACCGGAAGTTTCCGTGCCGACCCTGATCGTCTGGGGGGGGAATGACACGCTCATCCCGATCTCCAGCGGACACAGGCTGGTAAAGGAGATCAAGGGATCAAGGATCGAAATCATCCCTGATTGCGGCCACCCGCCCCAGGAAGAGGCCCCGGGCAGGACCCTGGAGATTCTGCTGAATTTCCTCCAGTAGATGCGACCCATTTGTCATAATCCAAAACACCAGGGTGGGCATGATCTACGAAAAGCTTCCAATCATGGATATCTAGGCGGCATCCGGGCACCCGCGTCATTGAATATGGCATAATGTGTGACAACGCTGTCATACGGATGTATAATAATCCTCGAAAACAAGGGAAAAACAGTTTGGAACGGGAATTGCATTACTTTGATGCGGATCTCAACACAAGAGGAGGGAGAAATGCACATGATCAATAAAACCTTGCCCTTAATCCTGGTGATTTTCATCATCCAGGGATGCTATTCGAGCGACACGCCCGACGACAATGATTCCCGGGAGGATGCTGTGGATGACCGTCCGGACGGCACGGACGGCACGGACGGCACGGATACCTTGCCGGACGACGCGGCGCCTGATCCGGACGGCGGCCCCGACGTGGATCCGGACGTGGATCCGGACGTTCCGCCCGCCCGGTACAGGCTCCACGAATGGGGCGTCACGGTCATTGGCGAAGACGGCGCATCCACGCACGGCCCCTCGCCGGAGTTCAGCGGGGCGATCCCGGCAAAGCCCGTGATCTACCTTTATGCGGACGAGGAAATCGGACCCGTTGACATCGGCATCCGGTTCGCGTCCGGGACTGCGACCGAGGTCTGGCCCGTCATCGACCTCGATCAGCACATCATGTGGGAGGACCTGGAGATTTTCCCCGGGCCCTGTGAAATCACGCCCTTCCCGTCGGCCTGGGATGACCCCGATCCCGAGCCCGGCACCTGCGAGGCCTGCGGCCTGTCGACCTGCGTGGTGAGCGGCGCCGCGTGCGTCAATCACATGTTCGAGGGCGACATCGGCACGATTGCCAACCTGCTTTTCTACACGGGCCGGCTTCCGGACTACGAGCCGCCCATCAACGCCAGCGTTTCGCGCGCCGGAGACTCGCTGACCGTGGGCGTGGAAAACCTTTCTTCGAGGCTGGTCGAGGACATCTGGCTCATCTACCGCCAGACAGAGGATGCGTGCATCGACCCCTCGGCCTGTCCCGTGGTGGCGGCCGACATCGCCTGGATGTATATCGAGCAGTTGGAAGGAACGGCCGGAATGGGCACGTCCATGGGTATCCAGCATTTCGAAACCGAGGTCGACGAGTACGGATGGCCCATCGAGGACCTCTCGCTTCCGCAGGAATGGCTCGACCTGGGCAAGGACCTCACGGCCATGCTGATCGAAAGGGGTCTGACCGGGCTCGAAGCAGGCGCTTTCATGACAAACTGGGACACCATCTTCTTCGGCCTCATGGGCACGGACTCCTACTACATCGATCCCTTCTACTCCAACGGCGCGTTCGTCATCTACTTCATGAGCGACAGAGACTACAACGCGCAGCTCGCCCTGTCGGCCAATCCTCCTCCCGAGGAAACCGTTCGCGTCGGCATGATATACGAGAAGATCCCGGTGACCGGCGAATAAAACCCCGGCAGACTATTCTTTTTTCCTGTCTTTATTCCTGGCGGCGAGCACGTTTTCGAGGTTCTCGCGGATCGCGGTGAATGATTTTGCAACCGTGCCTTTCGGCCTGGCCTTGACGAGGGTTCCGCCCGCATCGGAATGCTGCACGATGTCGCCGTCGATGGGTATGGCCCCCAGGAACCTAATCCTCTCGTCGTTCGCCAGCTTCAACCCCCCTCCGGACTTGAAAATGTCAGACTTTTCCCCGCAGTGCGGGCACACGAACCCGCTCATGTTCTCGACGATGCCGAGGACGTCGATCTTGAGGTGCTTGCAGAACGTAATGGATTTTCGCACGTCCAGGAGGGCGATGTCCTGCGGTGTGGTGACGATGATCGCGCCGTCCAGGTCTTCGATGAGCTGGACCACGCTGAGCGGCTCGTCCCCGGTGCCGGGCGGAGCGTCGATGATGAGATAATCAAGGTCTCCCCACTCCACGTCCTTGAGGAACTGCTTGATCAGGCCCATCTTCATGGGCCCCCTCCAGATCACGGCCTCATCCTCTTTTTTCAGCAGCAGGGCCATGGACATGACCTTCAGGTTCGGGCCGACTTCCACGGGAATGAGACTGTTTTCAGTGGCGTAGATCTTGTGGATGTTGGCGCCGGTCATTTTCGGGACGTTCGGCCCATGGATGTCAGCGTCCATGATGCCGACCATGTTGCGCTCCCTGGCAAGGGACACCGCCAGGTTGACGGCCACCGTTGTCTTGCCGACTCCCCCCTTGCCGCTCATGACGATCACCTTGTGCTTGATGCGGCACATGCGCCTGTTGATGGCCTGTCTCTCGACAAGCTGCTCGGGGCTTTCCCCCGGTTTCATGCCCTTTGCAGGACATGACTCATCCTTGCAGCTGCCGCAATCGTCCTGATTTTCGCTCATCGTCTCCTCCTAACCCGGTTTTAAAACTCGGTATTCAAATGGGAACACGGTCATGGTATGGTACTATATAGAATATGGGGGATAAATTTGCCATACCCGGGCAGGGAAAATAGGATGGAACAGGAAAGACATCTGCTTCGCAGGACGGTGGCCTACACGATCGACGCCGGCCTTGCCGTCGCAATCCTGATGCTCAACTTCATCGTGATCCTCATCGGCGTGATGATCAGCCCTTCCATTAACGAGGTGTCCCCTGCCGCGGCCGTCATGATCGGCGTATGCCTTCTTGTCACGAGCATCATTGCCTACGGGTACTTTCTTTTGCGCGACGGCCTGCCCGGGGGCAGCCTGGGCAAGCGCCTCATGGGCATAACCGTGATCGACGTTAAAACAGGAGCGCCGTGCAGCAAAAAACAGTCCTTCCTGCGCAATCTCCTGCTGATGGTGCTGGGCGCGCTGGACCTCGTTGTCCCCTTTTTCCGAAAAAACGGGCGGCGCATCGGAGACGACGTGGCCGGCACCGTGGTCGTATCGAGGGGAAAACAGGCATGAGGGGACCCTTCACCAGCTTTTTGCTTGCCGCCGCGCTCGCGCTGCCGGCCTGCATCATGGATACGGGCAAGGGCGACATGCCGCCGCCGTCCGACGCTGACTCCGGGGAAGACCGGGTGGACGGTGTGGACGGGGAGGACGGGGAGCAGGAGCAGGTTGTCACGCCCGCGGACATATGCGCCGAAGCCTTCGAGGTCATGTGCGGCTACATCGATCAGTGCTGCTCGCCGTCGGACAAGGAGGTGGGGGCGATCGTGATCTACAGGCTCTACGTGGGCTCCGACTGCACGGACCCGGAGAGCTCGCAGCTGTACCGGGAGTGCTTGACCGGGCTGGAGCAATCGCTCGAGCTCGGCAGGTCGGCGATCGATCCCTCCGGGATTGCGGGTTGCAGGGCCACGCTGGAGGCGATCGTGGGCGCGTGCCCCAACTTCAACATCCTCATGCGCAGCCAGGACGTGCTGCTCAGCGACTACTGCAGCGATGCCCTCATCGGCCTGGTCGAGGAAGGGGGTCAATGCTCGACGGTACTGGAGTGCGTCGAGGACCTCGTGTGCAGCTATGACGGCGAGTGCGCAGAGGCCATCCCGCCTGGAGAGTCCTGTGACCGCAACGATCTTTGCGCGCGGGGAACCACGTGCCTTCCATTCGGATTCTGCGGAGAGCCCGGCAGCAGCGGAGACCCTTGCGTGGAAGATCCTGACTGCAGCCTGTTCTATTTCTGCCCCACCGGCGGGATCGTGTGCACCCCGCTCCTGGGCGACGGCGAGCCCTGCGCCGAAGGCAAATGCGGCGGCGTGTGCGTCGGCGATGTGTGCAAGGACACGTGCGACGGTTTCTGATGCCTATTTTATGAGCCGCCGGTGCATCACGACCAGCGCGAGGGGAAAGAAGACGATCGTGAAGAGCGCGAGGTAGGCCAGGCTCCAGAGGTGCTCGACACGGATGATCCCATAGGCAAAGCTTCTTACGAGCAGCACGAGGTGCGTCAGGGGAAGCGCCAGGGCGACCTTCTGCGCCCAGGCGGGAAGGTTCTCGATAGGGAAAAAGGTGCCCCCGAAAAGAAACATGGGCGTGATGAACAGGAAAATGGGAAGGTTGAAGATTTCAATGTGAGGTATGACGCCCGTGAAGAACATGCCCAGCGAGCCGAAGGCAAAACCGCCGACCACGGCCACGAGAAGGATCATGAGAGCCTGCGGATAAGTCATGAGGCCGAAGGCGCTGATGACCGCCATCATGATGGATGCGGCGATGACCGATTTTGTCATGCCCCAGACGATCTCGCCTGTAATGATCTCCTCGAGGAAGAGCGGCGTGGCCATCATGCCGTCAAAGGTCTTCTGATAGTACATCCGGACAAAGGACCCGTAGGTGTTCTCGAAGAAAGCGTTGTACATGATCGTAATGGCGATCAGGGCGGGCGCAATGAATCTCATGTACGACAGCTCGATGCCCTGGTACTGTATCTTGCCGATCAGCGCGCTCAGGCCCACGCCGAAGGCGAGCAGGTAGAAGACCGGCTCGAGCAGGGGGGGAATGAAGGAGACGGGCCATGTCTTCCAGTAGACGGTCAGGTTCCGCCGCCAGATGCGCAGGAACCGCCTGCTGATCGTCGGGAGAACGCTCGACATCATTCCCTCAATCCCCTTCCCGTCAGCTTGAGGAAAACATCCTCCAGGGACGCCATGCGCAGGATGCATCCCTCCGCGCAGTAATTCTCGCTGATCCGGTTGAACAGGCCATCGTCCTTGTCCGTGTAGATAACCATGCGCTGCCCTGACTCCTCGAAGTTGAGCTCGCTTTGCCGGACAAAGTCCTTCAGCTCCTGCGGGGGCCGGGATATTTCGATGACATTGCGCCCCACGTATTCATCGATGAGCTTGCGGGGCCTTCCTTCGACGAGGATACGGCCCTTGTCCATGATGACGAGCCTGTCGCACAGGCGCGAGGCCTCGTCCATGTAATGAGTGGTCAGAAGGATGCTCAATCCCCGCGCCTTGAGATCGTCCAGCTTCTCCCACACGAGGTGGCGCGACTGCGGGTCGAGGCCTGTCGTCGGCTCGTCCAGGATGACGAGCTCGGGGTCGTTGAGGAGCGCCCGCGCCACCATCAGGCGCCGCTTCATGCCGCCCGAAAGATCGTTCACCCTGGATTTTTCCTTGTGCTCCAGCCCGATGAATTTCAGGAGCTGCGCGGTTTTCTCCCGCGCCTTCCCCGGGCTGATGTCGAAGTACCTGGCAAAGATCTCCAGGTTCTGCCGAACGGTAAGGTCAGGGTCAAGGCTGTCCTCCTGCTGGCAGACTCCGAGGCGGTACTTGATCCGTCTCAGGTCTCGCGCTGCGTCGAGGCCGAAGACTTTCATTGTCCCTGATGTGATCGGAGAAAAGCCGTACATCATGCGTATGGTCGACGTCTTGCCCGCGCCGTTCGGCCCAAGCAGGCCGAAACATTCGCCGGAATTGACGTGGAAGGAAATGCCGTCGACGGCCGTAAGGTCTCCGAAGGTTTTCGTAAGGCCCTTTGTTTCGACGATGTGCCGTTCGGACTGCATGATTCAGAAAAAAAAATAACCGGGAGCCATCTCATAAACACCTCGTAACCCAAAACGCGGGTAGGGGCGTATCCCAAAACGCGGGTAGGGGCGACTTCAGTCGCCCGTGTAGCTGCACGCCCTCGGCGTGCCGGGAAGAGGAGCGGGAGGCTGAAGCCTCCCCTACCCGAAGTATTTATGAGATGGCTTCTATTCGCAGATAATATTCCACAGGTCGGTGTCGGGATCGCTCCCCGCATCGTCCGGCGCCGTGATCCTCCTCCTGTTTTCGCGCGGATCTTTTGAATCCGCGTCATCGTCCGTCCCTGTATCGTGACCCGCTTCCTTTGCCGGCCCGGCTGTCCTGTCAGGGACCTGGCCCGGAGCCTTTTCTTTCGCGCCGCATGCCGACAGTATCATGCTCCCCACGGAAAGGCCGATAAGGCCTGCGAGCCTGGCAATTCGCCCTATCTTTTTCGCCAGTGCCACCTCAGCCCCCAATATAGTAAAATGCAGGTCCGGTGTCCACTTCTTTTTGGACACAACTCGGGTCGGGTGCATGCACCCACTCGGATCAAATGTATTGAATAAAATTTGATATCGGGTAACACTATATATCATGAAGCACTGCAGCA
>JBDRLK010000117.1:0-19099 GCA_043813155.1 Pseudomonadota bacterium
TCGACGTACTCGTCCCACTTCTTGTTCGTGATGAGAAGCTTTTCGAGGCTTTTCCTGGCGTCCTTGTTGTCCGAGGCGATGCTGATGATTCTCCTGTATATCCCGATCGAGGAGTCTGCGTCCCTCAGTCTCGTTTCGGAAAGAGCGGCCGCTTCACGCAGCTTCTGCAGCTTCATTTCGTCCGAGAGGCCGGGTGAATCGGAAACTTCGATGAGAAGATCCCGCAGGTCGGAGAACTTGCCGCCCGACCTGAAACGTTTTTCCATGAACGACCATGCCTGGCTGTCGTTCGGGACCATGGAAAGGACCTCGCGCATCTTGGATTCCGCCTTTTCACCCATCCCAAGCTTGACAAGCTTTTCAGCGTCCAGCTTCAACCGACCGATCATTTCCATGTCCGCTTCGGGAAGTCTGGGCGGCGCAGGCTCTTCCTCGAAAACCGGCTTGGCGATGCGCTCTTCCTCACCGGCCGTCGGACCCGCGGGTGGAGCAACCCTCGCGGTTGCCGCTTTTTCCACTGCTTTCATTCCCTTGACCGCCTGGCGTATGGCCGCATCCTCGGCCCTGGGGGGCTGCTCCATGGCCTGTGTATCCGCATCCAGATCCAGCTCGGACCTGAGCGGCGAGGGAAGCTCGCCAGGCACTCCCCGCGTGGTGGTGGACATTATCTGGTCCAGCGTCTCTTCATCCTCGAATCCGCCGACCGCAGGCCTCTGCATCGAGCCGACGCTGATCCTCACCCTGGCCAGCAGGTCGAGATCCGCGGGATCGCCGAATTCCTCGAGCGCCTCGAGATAGGCAAGGGACTCGATCGGCTTGTCGAGCTGCTCGAATGTCAGGTTGCCAAGCTTCCTGAGGATGGGAATCCTCTGGCGCTTCTCCGTTATGGCGTCGAGGCTTCTCTGCAGGCGAATCTTGAGATCCTGCCATCTTCCCTCGGAAACACAGTTGCTTTCATACTGGTCGAGGGCGCCATGGTGATTGGGCATCAGGTCGAGAGCGGTCTCGAGATACCTTGACCCCACATCGGCTTCCGAAATCTGGGAAAGCTTGAAAAAACATTCCGCCGCCACTTCGTACTCATCCCTCGTCAATTCCTCGTTGTCATTCTTTCGAATAAGAGCGGTACCAAGCTCATAAAGAACCTCGGAATCGTTGGGACTCAGAACCATGGCCCGCCGGAGAGCCACGACCGCGCCTTCGATGTCCCCCAGGTGCCTTTCTTTTAATATGGCCAGCTCACGCAGGAGCGCCATTTTCCTCTCGGGGTCAGGCTCGGCGTTGATCTCGAGATCGCAGAGCCTGGCGGCTGTTTCATACTCACTCGCGTTCAGGTAGATGTTCCTGGCGAGGTATATCGCCATGACGTTTGTCGGATCGGCCTGGGCGGCCTTTTTATAATAGTTCACCGCGCCGTCGCTTCGCTGGTAGTAGGTCTCCCATATCTCCCCGATCTGCTGGTAGACGTTCGAACGCGTCTTGGCGGATTCCCTCCCGGGCTCGTAGTTTTCCAGGCCTTCCACGAACTTGGTAAGCACCTGGAGCAGCGACTCGTAATCTCCGGAGTCCCGGTAAATTTTTTCGAGTCTCTCCGCGGCTCCGCGGTGGTTGGGGCTTGTTTCCAATGTCTGGAGCAGGTCGTTCGTTCCTCTGTTGACGTCACCGAACTGGTCCAGCCAGATCTCGGAGGCCCTGTAGGTCAGATCCGCTGCTTCCGGCGTATTGCCGAGATAGGAGCTGCGCGTTTCGAAAAGCCCGGCAAGCTCCTGGTACTGGCCGTTGCGCATGTACAAATTGCGCAACGAGAGAAACGCGCTCTTGTCGAGCGGGTCCACTGCGAGTCTTTGTGTAAAGATTTCTATATCTTTTGAAGACATGGTTTAACTTCTCTTCGCCTAAAAAAATTTTCCTTGAATTGATTTTAACAAACAGAAAAACGCGTTAAAAACACTGATTTTTAGCTATTTATATAGCAACCTTTAGCATTAATCAATATATAAGTTTAAAATCAAAGTTGAGCGGCCCTTTAGGGCCGCTGCGGCGGTATGAAAGTCCCGTGATACACATCCTTGAGTTTTCGAAACAATATTGACTTTTTTTTTCAATTTCGGATCATTGAATCAGATCACATGGCTGCTGCAAAACTTTTTTTACTCCCTGAGGAGCTTGACAGGTGGATGGACAAAGCAGGGATATCGGTTGACAATGACAAGATATCTCTGCCTGATTTTCCGGCTCCTTTCAAGCTGGCATCGGCTGTTTATTTCACAAAAATGGTCGCGGGAGATGACGATACGAAGGCGCTGGTTGGAAAAGTGGAGGAAACGGCCATGCTGGAAAAAAAAGGCTGCGAGCACTATCAGAACTCCGTTCTTGTCGGGGAATGCGCGTACGAAGTAAAGGAGGGCTTCCTGATCTGGCATGAGTCCCGCGAAGAGATAATGGTTGAAAAGAAAGCAGGAATCGCGCGCGTCCGTTCCGGGACAGATGACGAATACGAGGAAACTATTATCGAGTCCACGCAGCTTGATGACATAAAGGCAATGGGCCCGCTTGGGGAGCCGCAGCCTGCCCTGCAGGCCAGGCCTGTTCAGACCACGACGAAACCGCCGCCTCCCCCGCAATCGGCTCCTTCCGAGCCCGAGGATGAAAAACCCGAAGACCTGCTGAAAAAGCTTCTGCTGGAGAAACTGAAATAAATTTCGATATTCAGAGCCGCAGCGGGGCATAAAGCCCCGCACACCATTCGATTTCTTTTTCCAATTTATCGGCTTTCGGCCGCCTAGGCGTGGGCGGCTGCGACACGTGCTTTCTGGTGCTTCTTGATGGGCTTTTCCACCTCCTTCAGCACTTTCTTTTCGTCCTGCTTCTTGGAGATGGAAATTTCCTTCACGATGAGATTTCTTGCCAGGTCGAGCATCCTTCTCTCTCCAAAGGAGAGGGATTTGTCCATTTTCAGAAGAGAGAGATCCCTGTAGACTTCGGCAATATCGAAAAGGTTGCCGGTTTTGATCTTCTCCATGAACCCCCGGTAGCGGCGATTCCAGGTTCTGTTGTCCAACGCGGGCGGCGTCTCGGCGATGATGGACATGATGACCTTGATCTGCGAGCTGTTCACAAGCTCCCTCATGCCGATATTTCTTGCGCTGGTCAAGGGAATCATGACCCTCAGGCTCGTGTCGAGAAGCTTCACGACGTAGAATGTCTGCCGGTTTCCGGCAATGTCCTTTTCCACGATATCGGATATTTCTCCCACTCCCTGGGCCGGGCACACAACCTTATCCTTCACTTTAAACTGACGTTCAGCCATGCACATACCTCCGTTCGTCGTAACAGGCATCGGAACGACCACATCATCACAATCACATTCCATGAGGACGCCGCTATTTCTGCTTAATCCAACCATTGTTGCGCATTGCAGCAAATTTGTCAATGTAAAAATAATTCTCCGGCTGATTTTTGGTTAATTTATTTACATTTGGAGAATTCGCGGTAAATTAAAAGTCACCATGATTGCAGGAAAATCCGTAACAAGAATTGACGCATGGAAAAAAGCCGCCGGCACTGAAAAATATTTGAGTGATCTTGATTTCCCGGGCGCGCTTTCAACCGCAACAATAAGAAGTGAAATCCCCCACGGGCTCATCAAGTCGATCGAGCTCGATCCATCCTTCGACTGGAGCGGCATTTGCGTCCTGACGGCGGACAATTTCCCGGGCCGCAATTTCGTTGCGATGATTAAAAGTGATTACCCCGCGCTTGCCCATGATAAAATAAATTTTCGAGGCGAGGCCGTCTGCCTTCTTGCAGCCGAGGACCCGCGCCTTCTTCACGAGGCGAGAAAACACGTCACGATCGTCTGCGACCCTCTTCCCGCCGTGCTGTCGATTGAAGGCTCCGTGGCCTGCCAGGTCATGCTCAGGGAGCCGGACAACGTTCTTTCACGATGCAGCATCAGGCGGGGCGCCGTCGAGGCGGGATTCGCGGAGGCGGATCTCATTGTTGAAGGCCGGTACACGACGGGAGCGGTCGAGCACGCCTACCTGGAGCCCAACGGTGTCGTTGCCATACCCGAGGACGGCGGAATCCGAATCCTCGGATCGATCCAGTGTCCCTTCTATGTCCACAACGCCGTCGTGAAGGCGCTCGAGCTGCCGGGTGAGAAAGTCGTCGTAAGGCAGGTCACGACGGGAGGAGCATTCGGCGGCAAGGAGGATTTTCCTTCCGTGCTGGCCGTGCAGGCGGCGGCCATGGCGCTGAAAACAAAGCGCCCGGTCAAGATCATCTACGAAAGAAATGAAGACATCGTCTCGTCCTCGAAGCGCCACGGGTCGCTGGTCCGCCACAAGACCGGCGTCAGGAAAGACGGCACGCTCACGGCCATGCAGATAGACGTGCTGTTTGACGGCGGGGCCTACAGCACGATGAGCCCCGTGGTGCTCCAGAGGGGCGTGATTCACGCCGCGGGCCCTTACCGCTGCCCCAACGTCGAGATAAGGGGCAAAGCCATGGCGACAAACCATGCTCCGCGCGGCGCCTTCAGGGGATTCGGAGTGCCGCAGACCATTTTCGCCGTAGAGCGCCACCTCGACCTGATCGCGCGCAGGCTGGGCATGAGCCCCTTGGAAATAAGAAAGCGCAACGCCCTGGTCCGGGGCGACACGCTGCCCACGGGCCAGGTCCTCAAGGAGAGCGTTGCGGCAGGCCTCGTCCTTGACAGGGTCTGCGGCCTCAGCGATTTTCAAAACAAGCGCAGCGCCTTCGCCGCCGCCCGCCTGCATGACAGGGGCGGGAAAAGCAGGCGCGGCATAGGCCTGTCGCTTTTCTTCCACGGCGCCGCGTTCACGGGAAGCGGGGAGAGTCGCATCAAGGCCAGGGCCGCGATTCGATTGAAGGACGGCGGTGAAAGCGTCGAGGTCCTTGCCAGCACGGTCGAGATGGGCCAGGGGTATGCCACGGTCATCAGCCAGATCGCGGCCGAGGCCCTGGGAATAGACCTGGCATGCGTCAGCGTGGCCACCCCCGACACGTCCGACGTGCCCGACAGCGGTCCGACGGTGGCGTCCAGGAGCACGATGGTCGTCGGCAGCACGATCATTAAAGCGTGCGAGAGCCTTCTTCATGAGCTCAAGCAGCAGGTCGGCCGCGCCGCGGGCTGCGCACCTGAAGAGATCAGCTGCGGGGGCGGGGTCCTGCGCGACGGGCGAGGCAGGCTGCTTGTCACCTTTTCGTCCGCGTGCGGAAAATACCTGGAAAGCGGCGGCAGCGCCGTGATCGAGGCGGGGTACGAGCTTCCCGAGGGCCACGCGTGGGACGAGGAGAACATGAGGGGCGACGCCTACCCCTGTTACGCGTGGGCGGCCGAAGTCGTGGAGGTGGACGTGGACATGGACACCTTCAACGTAACGCCGCTCAGGGCCACGACGGTTTTCGACGCCGGGAAGGCCATCAACCCGCAGACGGCCGTGGGCCAGTTCGAGGGCGGCACGCTCCAGTCTCTCGGGTACGGCAGCCTGGAGGCAATTAAATACGAGGACGGAAAAATACTTAACGACAGGTTCACGACGTACATCATTCCCACGAGCGAAGACTGCCCGGAGTACCAGACGGAAATCGTGCAGATACCCTACTCCCACGGGCCTTTCGGCGCCAAGGGCATCGGCGAGCTGTCCTGCGACGGCGCGGCCGCCGCCCTGGCCTCGGCGATTGAAAACGCGACGGGAATCAATGTCGCCGCGATCCCGGCAACGCCCGAGGTCCTGCTCGAGCAGTGGCTTGAAACAAAAGGGACAACATGAAAATCACCTTCGAGATAAACGGAAAAGAGACGGCGGTCGAGACAGGGCCGCTCAGGCGCCTCATCGACATTATCCGCGACGACCTGAAGCTGAAAGGCACGAAGGAAGGCTGCGGAGAAGGCGAGTGCGGAAGCTGCAGCGTCATCATGAACGACAAGGTTGTCTGCAGCTGCCTCGTCCCCGCGTTCCAGGCCGATGGAGCCCGGATCGTGACGATCGAAGGGCTGGGAAACGAGGACGTGCCTCACGTTCTTCAGAAAGCCTTTGCCGAAGAGGGGGCCGTGCAGTGCGGATTCTGCACGCCCGGCATCATCATGGCTTCCGAAGAGCTGCTCAGGCGAACCCCGTTCCCGACGAGAAAAACCATCAGAGAGGCCCTGGCGGGAAACCTGTGCCGCTGCACGGGCTACGAGAAGATCTTCAAGGCCGTGGAAAAAGCGGCCTACAGCAAGCCGGAAAAAAGTGGAAAGTCATCCCGAAGGCAGCGCTCAGAATAAAGCCGAGGGATCTGTACTACTAAGTACAGCGCCCCGCAAGTTAGGGACCAGCCTTGTAGCGAGGCCGCGGATGTGGAGCCGGATCGCGAGCGCGCCCGCAGCGCCCGAGGGAGGCGTAGCAGGGCTACATCGACGAGGGCGCGAGGACGAAAGCCGCGAGGCGGCCCACAGGCGCGGCCGCAGTAGAGTGGTGGTCCCTGACTTGCGGGGCGCTGTACTTAGCCCGGCAGGGGAGTTGGTGCTGCACGCCGATGCGGCAGGAAGCCGCTCTCATGCAATGGCGTTTAAATCAGGGAACCCGTAGCGTTCGAGAGAGGAGCGCAGCTTCTTTTTTGCCCGGCCCTCGAGCTGGCGCGCCCGCTCGCGGCTGACGCCCAGGTCTCTTCCGATTTCGGCCAGGCTCGCTCCATCTTCCTCGATCACCCGCTTCTTAATGATGTATTTCTCCCTCGCGTCGAGGGAGTTCATGGCAAGGCCCACGAGCCGCTTCATGAGCCGGTGAATTTCGTTGTACTTCGCCACCTCGTCCGGGTGGGGCCCGTCGTCGAAAAGGAATTCCTTGAGCGTGGCGTACGATCCCGGCTTGAGCGGGCTGTCCATGGACATATCCGGTTTTTCAAGAATCTCGGCCATGTCGCAGACCTTGTCCCTGGGCAGCTTCATCTTTCTTGCAAGGTCGCGGTAAGCCGTGTCGCAGTCGCCGTACCTGCAGATGCTCCTGGCTTTTTCTCTCTTGATCTTGAAAAAAAACTTGCTCCTGTATGGGCCGGCCCCTGTCCGCCCGCCGTGCCAGGAGCGGATAATGTGGTTGAGCATGAGAGCCCTGATCCAGTAGGCTGCGTAAGTGATAAAGCGTGTTTTTCGCCTGGTGTCGAACTTGTCAAAAGCGATGAGCAGTCCCAGGTTGCCTTCGGCGATCAGGTCGCCGATATCCACGGGGTAGTACCTGTAGCCGATGGCGATGGCCACGACATAGCGGATGTTGGCCAGGAGGATGGTGCTCTTTACGTCGGGGGATTTGGAGCGCTTCCATTTTCGAAAGAGCCCGGCCTCCTCCTTTGCCGGGAGCTTGGGATACGCAAGGGCCTGGTCGATGTAGGCCTGCGCCCCCTCGGGAAAAGTTTTATAGCTGTTTTTCATTCCTCGGTATTGTCCCTTCTCATCTCAAGTTAATCACCGGAGCTCGAAACAGCTTTTTTTCATGCAGGGAAATTTTGACAAAGGTCAATTTTTGCGCAGATTGCCGCTTGCTGAAGAATGGCGCCGGACAGGGATTTTCCGGGTGCGGGCCGGGCTGTTACTGCTTTGTGATCACTTCGATAAAGGCTTTTACCCTTGTTCGGATCTGGTCCATGTCGCCGTCGCCATAGTCGCTCTCGAGCGTCAGGACCGGTATCTTTTTCTGCTGCAGCTTTTCACGAACCAGCACTGATTCAACGATGTAGGGGTGACAGAAAACAAGGGAATTGTGGATCACGCCCACGGCGCCGGACTTTTCATGCAGCTCGACGATCTGGTCCGCGCGTCCCTCGTTGGGCGTGAAGCAGGCGCAGTTGATCATAAGATACCTGTCGGCAATGGCATCGAGCAGGGCGTCCGCGGTTTTCGCGCCGCCGGGCTCCACGCGGTCGGTGAAGTAGCGGGTGCCCACGCAGCTTTCCTCGCATACGATCACGGCGCCGCTGGTTTCCACGACGTGGTGAAGCTTCCAGTTGGGAAGGGCCAGGGGGCAGCCCGACACGAGGAGGCGCACGGTTTCGGCCGGGAAGACCGCCTCGTTTCTGCGCACGCGCTCGTCGAGCTCGTCGCACAGCGCGTTCACCCTGGCCGTCAGGCGCACCGGGTCGTCGTAGAAGGCAATCTGGTTGACAAGAAGCGCGTCCTTGCCGCTGATGACCGCCGGCGCGTGGAACCTGAGGGCGTTGAGGCGCTGGAGCGCCAGGCGTTTTTTATCCGCTGTTTCGATGCCGGCCGCAAGGTTTTCGGGCGTCAGCTTTTTTCCCGTGAGCTCTTCGGCCATGGCGGCGAACCTTTTCACCTCGTTTCTCCACAGGCTGCGGCTGTCGCCTGTCTTGCAGCTCGGGACCTGCATGACAAACGTGTTCTGCAGCTTTTTCAGGATTTCCCACACCTTTTTTTTGCCGTCGCACGTGGTCTCGCCCACCAGAACGTCGGAGGCCTCGAAGTAGGGGCATAGTTTCCCGACCTTGAAGCCGAAGGCGGATTTGATCAGCGGGCAGAGGCTGGACGGCAGAACGGCCTCGGCGTCCGGAATGGAAAAGGCCGTTCCCGCGCAGAGCCCCACGCAGATGGAGTCGAGGGCCAGGATGACCTCTTCCGGGACGTACACGCAGAACGTTCCAAAGACCTTGCCCTTCTTCTTGCCGTCGAGAAGCTCCCTGATGCGCAGGCCGTGCGCCTCGGAGATCACGAAATCGAAATACTGCATTCCTGCCGGCCTGTTTTCCTGGCGCATATAAAGGTCCTTGTACATGGCGCCCAGCGCCTCGAGCAGCCGGTCGTGCTTGTCGAGGTCGAGGCCCAGGTCCGCCCACATCTTCCTGTAATCTTCACTCATGGTTTCCTCCTCGATCTTGAAAAACGCCTTATCATGATCCATCATATTTTCCGATAAATCAAACAGGCAAATACGATAGGTGAACCGGGTCTCGCATAGTCTCCGCCGATGGATGGTAATGGCCTTGATTTCGCACCGGAAGCGGCTGTATGGTTATCCGCATGGAGAGCTGACATCGTTTTGAGCCTGACCACCATACTCGCGCTCGCCCTTGCCCTTGCCATGGACGCTTTTGCCGTGGCGCTGGCATCGAGCGTTGTGCTGCGCAGGGTGTCGGGCCGGCAGTATTTCAGGCTGGCCTTTCACTTCGGTCTCTTTCAGTTCCTGATGCCCGTCATCGGGTGGCTGGCAGGGTCGGTGATGGCAGGGTGGCTCGAGGCCGTGGACCACTGGGTGGCCTTCGGCCTGCTGGCTTTTATCGGCGGCAAGATGATCCATGAGGCCTTGAAAAAAGAAAAGCCTGATAAGGCCGTGACCGATCCCACGAAGGGGCTGACGCTCGTGGCCCTGTCCGTGGCAACGAGCATCGACGCGTTTGCCGTCGGCCTCAGCCTCGCCCTCCTCGACGTGTCCATCTGGTACCCCTGCGTTGTCATAGGCCTCGTGGCCGCGGCCATGACGCTCATCGGCCTTCGCATCGGCTCGCGCCTGGGCGCCCGCTTCGGCCGGGGCATGGAGATCATCGGCGGACTCGCTCTCATCGCCATCGGCGCGCGCATCCTGATCGAGCACCTCTGGGCATAACCTGGGGACAGGCCCCTTTTCGTGCCATCTCGCTCCCGGCGCGACGCAAGGTCCGATTGACAACAGGCGACAATGAGTCATAATTGAAGTTAGGAGGTAACCCATGAAAAAACGTCACATCACAAGAAGGCATGTGATGGGGGGCTTTCTTGCGGCCGCGCTTTTCCTGTTCGTGATTCACTGCGGCTGCGATGGCGGGGGGTCGGAAGAGGAGCAGATCGAGACATCGACCTATTCGATCACCACAACGGCCCTCACGGCGGCCATCGTGGGCGCGCCCATGAGCGGCGAGGCCGAGGTCCTGTACAGGGACCGGGACAGGGCGAGCAACGACGAGGCCAGGGAGAGCGCAGAGGCCACGGTCGGGGGCGAGATGGTCGCAGCCGACTCCTGCGTGGCCTTTGACTGGAACCAGCTCGAGGCCACGGTGACCTTTACCGATTGCGTGTCCGCCAGAACGGGGCAGGCGATCAGCGGAACCGTGCAGCTGTCCATCACGCTGAGGCCGAGCACGCTTTTCGTCTTTGCCTTCGACGCGCTGACCGTTGGGGACGTCGCGTTCTCAGGGTCGATCACGCTCGAGTACTCGGGCGCCGGCGAGGGTCCCACCTCCAAGCTGTCGGCGAGCCTGACATTCGAGAGCGAGGGCAGTACCGCCACGGTCACGCTCGACGAGGTGGTGGTGGATGTGGTGGGCGACACCTACACGCTCGACGGCCGGGGCCACGTCACGACCGGCTCGGTGGACGCCGACTTCAGCGTGGCCGGGCTGGTGCTCACAAAGGGCGACTGCCTCCCCTCGGCCGGCACCGTCACCTTCACCATCGATTCGAAGACCGTGGTCGTGACCTTCAGCGCCGACACGCCCGCCACGGGCACGGTGAAGGTAAAGGTCGGCTCACTGCCCGAGGAGGACATGACCCTTTTTACGCCCTGCCCCTGACGCTGCGTTTCGCGCGGTAGAAGATAAAACACAAGGCTCCCATGATCCCCATCAGGAACCAGACCACGACCTGGTCGATCGTATCCCTCTGAACGAACTGGGTCGGCTCCTGGAGCATCATGAACCGGACAAAGGCCGAGATGCAAAGGATTTTTACCGTGGCCAGGACGATCCATCCAACGGCAAGAATCGGCTTCCCCCGGGGAACGTACTCTCCGAGCAGCGCCCAGAGCGCGAAGAAGGGAAGGGCATACAAATAAAGCACGATCAGCGCGATCACAAACCACACCTGGGACATTCTTTCAGCCGAAAACCACGCGATCACGGGCTGGTAGATCGCCCCGGACATGCTCATCCTGCACGTTATCCAGAAACTGAAGAGACCCAGGACCAGGGCGACCGCGGCCGCCAGCCAGGCCAGGATCCCGGGGTCGATGTTCCTGTCGTTGCTGCGCGTGATCATGCCGATCGTGCTCAGAAGCAGCGCCCCGATCAGGAGCAGCACCGTGAGCTCGGTGATCTGCGTGAACGAGAAGTCCAGGAAGTAGACCAGCGTGATGAGCGCTGCTGTGACGCGCCATCCCGTGTGCACCTTTCGGAGCATGGGGGGCTTGAGCCTGCACGGCAGGAAAAGGATAAAGGACGCGGCAGCGGGCAGTGTGTAGACCAGGGGATGAACATGATGTGAAGCCAGGGCAAACCCCTGAAGGAGCAGGTACGCGGCAATGCCCTGTTTTTTCCGCTCGAAAACAAAAGCAGTCAGGATCCCGGAAACCAGGACAAAGGCAAGCGAGGGAGGCACGGGGCCCAGCAGGAAGTGGGACCAGTAGAAGTACCGGAAGTTGAAGTTCTCGACGCGCATGTCGATGTTGAGGCCCGCCAGTACCAGCACGGCCGCGAGAAGCAGCAGCGGCCGGCCGAGGGGAAGCGCTTCGCCGCGCCGGCGGCGGGCAAGAAGTACGGCCACCAGGCAGACGGCGGTGTTCAGGATGCCGTGAATGACGGACCTGGCATGGCCGAAATTGTATATGGTTGGAAGATGGATGATCAGGGTTATGCCGAAATACAGCAGGCAGGCCCACAGAAGATGGGAGAGGAAGGAGCTGCGGCGCAGGATCATGCGGGCCGCGGCAAAAGCAAGCGTAAATTCGGCCAGCCAGACCAGGTAGTCGAACAGAAAGGACTGCTGGTAGACATGCGTCCTGACCCAGATGTACGCGTAGCCTTCGAGGCACATGATCAGAATGACGGCGAGCGCAGGAATGATCGCGCGGCGCCATGACACCTTCCAGGATGCTGCCGACAGCGCTGCGACGGCCAGGACGGTGAACAGCAGCAGAAAGAACGTTTCAAAGGGCCACGATCCTCCGGGTGCCGGCTCCCGGCCGGCCTTGCTTTCGAGTGCTCCGTCCTTCCGTGCGGCCCGGGACGCGTGCGATTGGAGCCACGCGGGATCGAAAATATTCCGGAGGTCCTCGTCGGGAAGGCCGCCCTTGAGCGGCAGGTCGAACAGCGTGGCCAGGATGTAGAAATGATCCTTGATGTCGATGTTTCTCTGCACGCCATTTTTGAAAGCCGGTCCCGCGTACACGTACCCGGCAGGAATATCGAGGCCGACAAGATGCCTTCCATCCTTTGGATCATGGCCGTGGTCGCCGAACACGAGGAGGTTCCACCCTGCCGGGAGCGCGTCATGGACCCTGCGTGCGCAATCGTCAGAGCGCAGCGCCTCTTCATAGTATTCCTTGGAGCCGGGCTTGTACTTGTGGGAAATATTGTCGAAATAGCGAAGGGCCGTGATCATCACGTCCGGGTTGTCCTGCTGCATGATCCGGAGGCTCTTGTCCACGGCCGTATGATCCGTGTACCCCTGCTCGATGGTCATCCCGTGGAGGACCTTGCTGGAAAAGGCATGCTCGAACTGGGCCCACGAGTAGGTCGCGACCGCGGCGATCCTGTAGCCGCGTTCGCTGAGCGCCTCGAGCACGGACCCGCGTGCCTGCTGTCCGGTCGCCATGAAGTCTTCAAACAGGGCAAAGACGCTGAACCGGTCCTTACCGGTAAAAGCCGCCTTCAGGCAGGGGACGGTCAGCGCGTCCGTGCAGGGCGTTTCGCTTCCGCTGACGCCCACTTCGGTCAGCGATTCAATAAAGGGAATCCGGCCTGACCCCAGGAAACGGTCGGTCATGGAATCGAACATCACGATCCAGAGATGCTCTTTTTCGTTCCGGCCGACCGCGGCTTTCGCGTCCTCGATGCCGCCGCTCTCGGATTTCGTGTGGTAAAACTCGATCTGGACGATCGAGCCTATGACCGCGGCGGCGGACAGCAGGAAGATGCCGACGATGGCGGCCTTTCTGAGCAGAGGCCCGCTTTTCGTTTTCGAATCAGCTTTCATGACATAAGGCGCAGAGCGCGATGGGCAAAATGTACCAAATTGAAATAAAAAAGTAAAAAATTTTTTTTATATACTTGACGCAGATCAGGTAATAATAAAATTATCCTCTGATGCATTCAGTCCACGCGAACGGGAAGGAGTAAAAAGATGAATGTGAAACACCTCAAGGACATACCGCCCTGGGATTGGCCGGAGCATGCCGACGCCATGATCCTCGAGACCCTGAGAGACGAGAGGGCCGATGGAGCCGACCGGGCCGCGGCCGTGGAGCTGGCCGGCACCAGCGCTGTGATCAACGACGAGCTGGCCGAGGCACTTGCCGCGGTCCTGGAAAGCGGGAACGAGAAGGATGAGCTTCGAGCAAGGGCGGCGATTTCCCTGGGCCCGGCCCTGGAGCAGGCGAACATGGAGGGTTTCGACGACCCCGATGACGAGCTTATCTCCGAAAAGGAGTTTCGAAAGATACGGGACCTGCTCCATGGGATTTATGGTGACGCCGATGTTCCGGTGCTCGTGCGGCGAAGAGCCCTGGAAGCCTCCGTGCGCGCGCCCATGGACTGGCACGAAGGGGCCGTTCGCGCGGCCTGGTCCTCGGGTGAAAGAGACTGGAGGCTCACCGCGGTGTTCTGCATGAGCTGCATTCGAGGGTTCAACGATGAGATCCTCGAGGCGCTGGGAAGCGAAGACGAGGACATTCACTACGAGGCCGTGGGCGCCGCCGGGAGCTGGGCTTTGCAAAAGGCGTGGAAGCACGTTTCCGCGCTTGCCGCCTCGGACGGCACGGAAAAGGGGCTTCGCATAGCGGCCATAGAGGCGGCCTCCTTCATTCGGCCGAAAGAGGCTGCCGGGCTTCTCGGGCACCTTGCGGACTGTGACGATGAAGATATTGCCGGGGCGACCATCGAATCACTGACGCTTGCCGGCGGCATGCCGGACGATGACGGTGATATTGACGATGAGGACGAGGAAGACGAAAACGACAGGGACTTCAATTGACAGCCGTTCGCGCCCCCCTACAGCTTCGAGGGCAAGAGCTTGAATCGTTTCCTGTGCCTCGGCCTGTAAACATTAAAGTCCCTGTGGTCGAGCGTGAAGACGTCTTTTAGATTCATTGTTTCTCCAAGGGCAACCAGCGTGGCGTCGGCAAGGTCCATGGGAAGGTCGTGGTACTTTTTCATCAGCTCCCTGCACCTGGAAAACATGTTCTGCTCCAGGGGCGCCAGGCCGACGCCGCCCCTCTGGATGAATTTCCACAGGCTGTCCTGAACAAGATCCGAGAAGTTGAGCAGGCAGAATGCTTCGGTCACAACGGGCCACGTGGTTATCAATGGCTCCCGGATCGATTTCAAGATATCAACGCACGGGTTGTGATAAGCGTCATCGTTGTCGAACAGGGCGACAATGGGACCTGTATCGAGAACAATCAATCCTTTCTCCTCCGGGCCTGCTTGCACGCGGCTCGCTTTCTCAGCCGGCTTCTCAAAATTTCCTCTCCCCTGATCGACAAATCCCCGATACCGCTTCCCCGCTGGTCCAGGAGGTCCCGGATGAGCCCATAGGGATGCTTCCTCTTCTCCCGAAGGACGCGCGCGCAATACTCCCTGAGGGACATCTTTACAACAGAGCTTTTCGTCGTACGAAGCACTCTCGCGGTCTGTGCAAGGACAAGCTCTGTTTCTTTATCGAGTCTGACACTCATAGCCATGGGCCGCACCTCGCTGTATGCTTTATGCTTGAAATGTAATACAAATTGTATCACATTTCTGTCCTGCAGTAAAGCCAGGCGCTGTAAATTCCATTCAGTCGAATTGCTCCTGATCTTCGATCTTCTCTCTGCCTGTCTTGTCATACCCGGGGATATCCAAATCGGCGTAGGTCCAGTCGAACATGTCCCTTCTGAGCTTCGCCATGTACGTTTTTCCCTCGGCTTTTCTCTTGAGGTTGTAGAACACGGCTCCCTCTGCCATGACCTTGTCGTCCAGGCCGAGCTTCGAGGCTCGCTTGGTGTAGTAGCGAGAGAAAAGCCAGTCCTTTAACCAGGATCTCCAGTTGTCGAAGCTCCTTTCGTGCTCGTGGAAGGACCGGTAGGCCAGGTGGGCGGCGGCCTTCTCGAACGGGTACCACTCGTGAAGCTCGAGCCTGTATGGGTTGCCCTGGACCTTGGGCCCGATCAGCTCTCCTGACTGCTCCCCGTCCTTCTTCACGAGGCCTTTGCTGATGGACATGAAGACGCCTTCCATGATGAACGTCTTTCCCTTGAAGACCTGCAGCGGGTCAATCACGTTTTTTCTGTTCTGAACCGCGAGCAGCCTGCCGTCCCGGGTCAGGATTTTCACGTTGTGCCGTCCAGCTTCTCGACCGCAATGGTGTCCGGGTCGTCAAAGACCCACTCAAAGCCGGGATTGATCCTGTCCACCACGAGATACACTTCCGGCTTTCTCAGCTTGAGCCTGGAGCCGTGCTCCTTCCACTGCTTCTGGTTCACCTCGTGCAGCAAAATGGATATAAAATAGCATTATGCCATGGGTACGAGAATTGCTTCGAATTGAGATGAGAATAAAATTGACAGCGCAAAGTCCAATGTGATTAAATGGAAATGCTCTATAATGTAAAAAGAGGAATATGATTTACAGTTTAGGGGTTTTGTATTATGAAATGCTGGTTAAAATGGATGAATTGCCGCAGCTTCCCCGAGTGAGTTCATGAACAAACCTGATATAAATGACGCCCTGAAAAAAGTGACGGACGCTTTGAGCCGGGGCAGGAGCGTTCAAGTGCGCGGACCTCTCGGCTCAGGCCGGAATACGCTGGCAACGGCAATTCAGCAGCAACGTGAAGCAGCCTTTGTCGAGCTTCTCGATGTCAAGGAAATTGATTCAACCGCAGCGGCATGGATTCAAGCCGGCTCGCATGTTCCCGCCCGGGACAGACCTTCCCTGGAAGGAGGAAGCGCCGAGGCCTTGCGCGAGTATATATCGAAGATTGCTAAAGCCCTTACAGGAAGCAAGGTCCTGTTGCTCTACATTCCGCCCTCATGGACGCAGGCCGGCGGTTATAAAACCGACAATGATCGAATGGAACGATTGGCTGCAGTGTTGCGGGGCTTCCGTTCCGTGCGCCGCCGCGTCGAATTTCTTGGAACACGCAGCCAATCCGAGCTCATGTGGGCGGAGGGTCCGGATGAACCAACTCCCGGATCATCTCTTGTCGAAGAAGTTCAATTGTCCCCATATGCTGTAGAGATACAAAGAGATGTGGAAGAGGAATGGGGAGCATATTCAAGCCATGTGCGCACCTTACGCTCTGAGTTGCCACGGAATACGAAACTGCTGCCGATTGTGGCACGCCTGGCCATTGGCGCGATTGCACTGGGCTGCGCTGCAACGACAATTGCGCAGATCTGTTCGCGCTTTCATCCAACAGAGGCAATACGCAATCTTGCCGGAACCATCGTCAAAGAAGCGTCCAAGCGGCCGGACCTTTTAAAAGCAATTACTGTTCTTGTTTACATCCGAAGGCCGATTTCCAGCGAGTCGCTTGTGCAGGTTACAGGAATCGACAAGGACCATATCCCCCTGATCACGAGCTCGCTGGGATACGGGGAGCCTGTTCGCGTGTTGAGCTTGATTCGCTCCTGCATTCAAGAGCAGATTCAGGCGTCCGGCCTTGATGATGACACCGATACGATTCATTCCACGCTTGCGGAGCATTATCTAAAGCTCAACGGCGTCAACAGCCCTGATGATTTATCATCCACGGATCAAGCGGTTGCGTGGACGGAAAAAGCTCATCACCTGGCGCAGGGTGGAGCCGCTACGGAAAAGGAGTGGTGCGACCTGCAGCATCCCGACCCGGCTCTCTGGTGGGACAGGGCACGCGCTCTCAGTATTGCCGGAAAATATGATGAAGCAGCACAGGTATACCGTCGATGTGTCGAAAAATTCCAGAATGACGACTACGGGTGGCACTACCTGGCGTTCAATCTGGCCCGCAGCGGAGGTCCAGGGAGTGAAGTTGAAAAAGCCTGGAAACGTGCGCTGGAGCTTTCTCCGGGCAATCCCTGGTGGAACGCCCGATGGGTAACCTGGCTCATCCGAGCAGACCGTCCCTCGCGAGCTCGCATCGAATGGCGAAAATCACTTTTTCGCGTGGACCCGGAAGCAATGCAGATTTTCGACTCTCCGTGGCTTGCCAATAATCTGCACTATCTGGTCGCCAGGGAATGGCATAGGATAGGAATGTCGGGAGATGCGCGCCAAACCCTTGATGTTTTGCCGCGTCCACTTCCGGAAGGTGAGCAAGTCACCGAGCTTGCCCGCTCGATAAAGGAGGCATACGCTCAATGGAAAGCGCTCCTTTCCAACCTGGGCGGGAGAGCGGCTCTCGAGTCTGCGCAGGTTGAAACGGTCAGCCTGATATGGCAATCACTGGAAGAGCGTTATATGTCTATTCTCCCTTTACCTGTTGCGGAAAGAGAAGAGACCGGGGTTTTTCGACTGTCCTGGAGCCTGCCCGGCTGGTATGCCACCATAGAGGTAAATACCGATGGATCCTGGGAGTGGTACGCTGCAAACCGGGCGACAGGAGAATCAGAAGCAGTGGAAGAGGCGCTTCCCAGTCCGACAGCGATAGATCCTAAACTGATTCCATGGTTTGACAAGCTGTGCGATATCGAAGATGCGTGAACCTTTTTCACAGCTTCCCGACACAGCCAGCGTTTTTCGTGTTGCCAGATCTCCGCTATTCCTTCCCAGGGGACATTCTCTACCATTGCCGAATTGGTTGGAGCCTACAAGCAAAGACATTGAAGAGGCGGAGGAAAGGGGACGCATTGCCGGACTTTCAGTATGGGACACTGAGCTGACCTCTGTTGCGCAGGCACATGCTTTCACGGCTTTTACCGAGAAGCAGCCCACGTTTTGTTTCAGCGTTGCATCTTTTAAAAACGTGGGAAAGACCTTTGAAAGGCCCATCGATGTTGTTACCGATCCATTGACCAGCGACAGGCGTCCGGGCTGGGAAGGTCATTCGCTCGTCGAAGGGCTGAAGAGACCCGGCGGCTGTCCAAAGAAACGCCACAGGGATTTTCTATTGCGCCTTGTGGATCAATGCAGCCCGTATGATGACGGATTGTACTTATGATCCCATAATCTTTTCCACGATTATTCCTTCTCCGACGGCAAAGCGAGCAGCGATTCCTGCTCCACCCATCGACCTTTTTCAAGGATCGCCTCAAGGGTTTCCCTGAGCAATCCATCGGGGTGCGCCTGGATATCGGTGCGTATGGCGGTCATTGCCCTCGATGAAAGCGGGCGGGTGCTGTGAGCGGCCTGAAGGTCTTCCGGGTTCATGCGCCAGGGCAGAGCTTTGCCGGCTGCCCATCGGTGAATCAGGCGCGCGATACGCACGCCGTCCAGGTCGAGGTCGGCCCACACGCGAATGTTTTGGCGACAGTGCCCGGCGGTTTCGACAAACATGCGGACCGCACGGCCCGGATACCCTGCCGACCACACGACAAGCGCCTCGCCGACCCCGGCGACTTCACCTCGGCAGCAGGCTTCGAACACAGCCAGGTTCTCCACCACGAGAAGCCCGTCGTCCGGCAGTTGCATGCCGGAATGCTCCATCGTTGCTTCCCTCGGCAGGCCGATGAAAGGAGGAAGCCGGTCGATGAAGAGCGGTTGCCCAATGATATCAATCCTTCCATAACCGCCGACGAGAACGAGCGCGGCTCCCTCGCGTATGCCTATATCTTCCAGGGGTCCGAGCATCCGCTCCAGCCGGGCAAGAAGACGGTCTAGCGCTTTGGAGTCACCGAGATATCGAGCAGAGAAGACGCGCCGAGCGCAGATTTCCCCGGCTTCAGCGAAGCAGGCAAGGGAAGTGAGGGCCTGCAGGATTTCCGGAGTAAGATGGTCTGCTTCCGGCCCCGAGATGACCTGACTCACCTTTTCCGCGACCGGGTGCTCCAGGCCGTCCAGAGACTCCAGCGCTTCCGCAATTGCGGCGCACCGCGCTTCCCGGAGACCGGGTTGGGAAAAATTCTCGAGCCCTTCAACGTCTGTAACAGTTATTTCCGAAAGGTGTTTGCGCGAGCCCTTCAGCTTGAAGTGAAGGCGCACCCAGCCGGCGCAAAGCAAT
>JBDRLK010000118.1:0-6726 GCA_043813155.1 Pseudomonadota bacterium
CCGACCTCATCGACGTGCCCGAGGAAATCAAAAACGACATAGATTTCATCTATGTGGGCAACATGGATGAAGTGCTGGCCAGCGGCCTCGAGGCCGCGGAGACACCCCCGCCGGACTTGGAGCACCCTGTAGCCGCACGCCCTCGGCGTGCTACAGGCGGGCCAAGGGCCCGCAGCTACAGGCATCTTCGACTGACAGCTGATAGCTGAATCCTGCGGCTTCAGGAAGCCGCAGGATTCACGGAGCGATGAGGGAAACGAAGGTCCCGTCGGCCCGCGTCGTCGTCCTGCCGGCCTGGCGAATCGATACAGGCTCTTCAGGAACGGGCGGCTGGGCGATGTCATAGACCCTGATCTCGGCTTCGGCCACGGGCTCGCTGTATTCGTCCAGGACCGTGCCGGTGAACGCGACCGGGTCGGGGATCTCGATGTCAAGCGGCTCGTCGTTCTCGTCGACTTTCATGCTGCTGTGCCAGAACCAGGGGTAATTGCTGCGCGGCTCGGGCATGAAAAGAAAATCGTAACGGCCCCTGTCCAGGCTGATGCTGAAGGACCCGTCCTCCAGGCTCTGGACCGCGTTGAACCTTGGAAAGGGCGTTGAGAACTCGCCGGGCTCGGCCGCCACGACACCCGCGGGATACGCTTCAACGCTGACAAAGCCCACGGATCCCATGTCGGACTCTTTGAGCACAAGGCCGCTCACGGTTTTCTTGGTCCGGAGCTGGAACAGCTGCCCTTCCTGGACCGGGTCGCCTTCGCCCGCATAGCTCACGGTAACGGCGCTGGACCACTGGGCCGCTTCGTAGTCACTGTCCAGAGGCGGATAGAGGGACACCAGATAGTCGCCCTCGAACAGCCACACGCCCCAGTCCCCGTTGGGACCCGTGATCTTCCCGTCCGGGTCCGTAGCCCCGAAAATCTCGTAGCTTCCAACGGGTGTACCGCCGCTCTTGATCTCGGTATAAAACCTGACCTTGACGCCTTCAACCGGCCCATGGGCTTCGTCCGGCCCCATGCCTTCAACCGTTGCCCTGTACTGGATCTGAACGCCCAGCTCGGGAAGCATGAGCCTGGACTCCGCGCCGGCCCATGCGGCTTCGAAATCCACCTTGTCGTCCATGGTCCCGTCCGTGTCGAAATCCAGTTGCGGGAAATCATAGGGGCCGAGCTTGATGTTCGGGACATTGGGCGTCTCCCCGCTCGAGGCAATGGCAATGGAAAAGTCGTCGCCCCACCCGTCCCCGCTGTCCCCGGAAGAAGGCAGATAGAGGATGAAGTTGCCCGCTTCATTGGCCGGGTCGGGCACGGCGTCCGCCCCGATGCGGGCAATGGACGATATCCTCTTTTCCGTGCCCGGATCGATGACCCACACGGATACGCTGCCCACGGAATCGCCGTTGTAATCCTCGTCATACTCCCTCACCATGCCTTCGATGCGGCGAAGCCCGTCCAGCTCTCCGTACGTGACGGGCAGCATCAGCGAATCGCCGACCTCCACCTCCTTTGAAAACTGCCTTGGCGGCAGGAACGAATCAAAGGGCGACTCCGGCACCACGCGAATGGAATATGCTCCCGGCGCCACGAGCAGGCTGAAATCCACATCATCGCCGTCCCTGACGGACTGGCCGGACTGGCCCGTGCGCGCGGTCTGGACTGAGCGCAGAGACTGGGGCCACTCCCCAACCGACGAGACCTCTATTCTTGCCTTGACGATGCACTGGCCATCCACCAGCTTGTCGGGATGGCACTCGTCATCTTCAGCCTCCGTCAGTACATCCGGAAAATCAGCGGCATCCCATTTGACGATTCCGCTTATCTCCACGTAAGGGACAAGCGAAAGAGACTGGCTCCCATCCATGCCTCCCCTGTACTCGAAATACTGCGAGGGCAGCGACTCGTTTTCATCCGGGTCAAAGGGAATGACCTCGATGAGAAGGTCCCTGTCCTCCGACGTGCCGGACACGCAGACCTTGTTCTCCGTGTCGCACACCGACCCCTCTCCCGGGCAGTCGCTGTCCCTGTCGCAGTCATTCTCCGGAACAACGGATTCCGCTGCAGCGCCCATGAACGCGCAGCCCGCGGAAAGAGAAAGCATGATCGAGAGGATCAGGATATATGTGGTCTTGAGCTTCATGATTTCAAATCAATTCGTGCAAACAATCCCTTCAAGCGGTTTCCCCTCGCTCTCATTGTAAGCCCGTATAATCCATCGTACGTGAGCCGGGGTCGTTGTTTCCGGCACTTCGAAGGGCGATCCGCCGGAGACCCACTCCCTGTCCGTGATAATGGCAATAACCTCGTGGCATTTTCCGGCTTCGAATTGATTCTTGGCTTCAATTGGAAAATTCCCGCTCCACACGCTCCCGGTTTCCGTGGCGCTCGTAATAGCGATCTCACCACCCGTATAGACACTCGAAGAGCCGTAAGGATCGAAATCAATGCCGAACCTGCCCCACAACTTCTTTTCAGGGTCGGGATCCACAATCCTGTCTAATTTGAACCTCATCAACTCGCCATCCCCGTACTGGCTCAGGTCCACATCTACAAACCCGTACAGCTCGGGATCCACGTAGGAAAAATCGATAACCGGCGGCGTGTTCTCGGCCAGCTCCGGCCCTTCGAAGTAGTAGCAGTTGTGAAAAAAGCCCGATGTTGCCGTGACAGCCATTACGGTAACAATAATAAGCAATATCCGTGCCCTGGCCGTCATGCCCTCAAATTCACGAAAAATAAAGGTTTTCTTATGATTTGCGGTTCAGAATCTATTATAGCCCCAAAAAAAAACAAGACAAACCTGTCATAGCTGCGCGGCTTTCAGCTGACGGCAGTCGGTTGTCAGCTTTTCCCGCCATATCTCGTAGTTTTTAAAGGATCGGGAGGCTGAAGCCTCCCCTACCCACGATTCTGAAACTTACAGTTCGAAGTCTTTTTCCTTTTCAAGGTACCTGAAGATGGTTCTGGGGTCAACGCCGAGCTCTTCGGCGGTTTTCGTCCTGTTGCCCTGGTTTCGCTTGAGCGCGTCGAGGATGTAGTTCTTCTGAAACTCTTCCTTGGCCACGGCAAGCGGCATGATGGCAGCCTTCTCGCCCACGTCGATGTCCAGGTCCTCGGCTCCGAGCAGAGGGCTGTCGCACATGAGGATGGCTTTTTTCAACCTGTTCTGCAGCTCCCTCACGTTTCCCTGCCACGGATATTTTTTCAGCCCCTTGACGGCCTCCGGGCTGAAATCCATGCCGCTCCTGCCCATCTCCTTGGCATACTTGGTCAGGAAATACTTGCCCAGGATGACCACGTCCTCTCCCCTCTCCCTGAGCGGGGGAAGCGCGATGGTCACCACGTTCAAGCGGTAGTAGAGATCTTCCCTGAACCTTGCCTCGGCCATCTCTTTCTCGAGCTCCTTGTTCGTGGCCGCCAGTATCCTGCAATCAATGATTTCCGGTCTCGTGGCGCCCACCCTGAGGACCTCCTTGTCCTGCAGCACCCTCAGCAGCTTCACCTGAAGGTTCAGGGGAAGCTCGCCGATTTCATCGAGAAATATGGTGCCCCGGTTGGCGGCGTGAAACTTACCTTCACGCGACGAGGTGGCTCCGGTAAAAGAGCCCTTCATGTACCCGAACATCTCGCTTTCCATGAGGTTCTCGGGTATGGCGCCGCAGTTGATGGCCACGAAAGGCCCCTTCGAGCGCGTGCTCCTGGCGTGCACCTCCCTTGCGATGAGCTCCTTGCCCGTTCCCGTTTCCCCGACGATGAGAACCGGAACATCAACCGTGGAAACCTTCGAGATCTTCCTGAAAATCTCCTGCATGCCGCTGCAGCTTCCCACGATCTCGCCGAAATGCTGCATCTCGATGCTCACCTTCAGCTCCTCAACGTTGGAACGGAATCTCTCCAGCACCAGCGCCTTGTTCAGGATGAGGGAGGCCTGCGCCCCGAAAATAGTGAACAGCTCCAGGCTTCCCTGGTCGAACCTGCCCCTGATGGAGTCATTGCCCACGTACAGGATGCCCGTCAGCTTGCCCTCGTCGAGCAGCGGCGTGACCATGAGCGAGCACAGGTTAAGGCTGAGCACGCTCTCGGAATTCTTGAACTCGGCATCGGCCAGCGCATCCATGACGATAATGGGCCGTTTCGTCTCGATCACTTTCTGCAGCACCGAATCGGACAGGTGCTCCACGGGATCCGCGATGGTTTTCTGGTTGATGTTGCGCGCCGCCCGGATGACCGGTTTTTCACCGTCCATCATGATCAGGAAACCCTTGTCCGCGCCAGTGACGTCAACCGTGATGTCCACGAGGGAGTCGAGTATTTCATCGATGCTCTTCTTTTCCATGAGCGTCTTTGAAAAGTCGAACAGCTTGCGCAGGCCCTTGATCTCGCTCCCTATCTCAACGGACGAGGACGAATGGTCATCAGAAGGCCGCACCACAACCGAGGGATCGAGCACCATGAATTTGAGCTCCACGCCCCCTACCGAAATCATGTCCGAGTCCTTCAAATAGAACTTGCTCTTCTTCTTGCCTTTCAGCGTTATCGTTGCGCCTTTTTCAATGGAAATGACGGAAAACTGCTTTCCATCATAGACTATCCTTGCGTGGTGAGGCAGGACCATCCGGCTTTTGACGACAATATCATTATCAGCATCTGTTCCGACCGTCGTGATATTCTTGTAAATACAGTATTTTTTCTGCTCTTTTTCAGGAGTCATCCATGTCAGCGTGGCCATTTCCTCTCCAATTTCCTAATTTCAGACAATCACTCTAACCAACGAATTCAAAACAGGCAACAAGAAAGGAATAAATAAAATTTGCAGACCACGAAAGTCTCTTTACAAATTGCGATGTTAAGGATAAATTTCTATCTGTCATACCGCAGCGCTGGATCTGCAACCAGGAGGAAACAGATGAAAAAGAAGCGAAAACCGGCCGGGCCGGGGAAAACAATCGGCATCATCGGGGGCACGGGCCTGTACGGGCTTGAAGGGCTCGAGAATATCAGGCAGCGGAAAATCGCAACACCTTTCGGCGCGCCGTCGGACGCCATCGTGGAAGGGAATTTCAAAGACTCAAGACTCCTGTTTCTTCCGAGACACGGCAAAGGCCACAGGATTATCCCGTCATCCATTCCTTTCAGGGCCAACATTTACGCCATGAAAAAGCTCGGGGCCGAGTGGATCATCAGCGTCAGCGCGGTGGGCAGCCTCAGGGAAGACATCCATCCGGGCGACGTGGTCATCATCGACCAGTTCATCGATAAAACGAGCAAGAGAGACGGAACGTTCTTCGACAAGGGGCTTGCGGCTCACGTCCAGTTCGCCGACCCGGTCTGCGGCGACCTTGCCGGCATTCTCTACAAGGCCGGCCGCGACGAAGGCGTGCGCGTTCACAAGGGGGGAACCTACTGCTGCATGGAGGGGCCGGCCTTTTCCACGCGGGCGGAATCCCGCATGCACCGCCAGTGGGGCGCCCATCTCATCGGCATGACGAACCTGCCGGAGGCCAGGCTGGCCCGGGAGGCGGAAATCTGCTATGCCACCATCGCCGTGGTCACGGACTACGATTGCTGGAGGTCGGACGAGGAGGACGTGGACATCGGGCAGATCCTCAAAACCCTCAAGCAGGTGACGGTGGACGCGAAAAAAATCATCGGCGCGGCCGTGGAGCAGATCCGGCCGCCCCGCAGGTGCGCCTGCGCCCGGAGCCTTCGGGGCGCCATCGTGACGAAGGGGAGGCTCATCCCGGCGGCGATAAAAAGGAAGCTCAAACCCATCATTGGAAAATACGTATG
Source organism: Pseudomonadota bacterium (assembly GCA_043813155.1). GTDB lineage: Bacteria > Myxococcota_A > Polyangia > DRWM01 > DRWM01 > JBDRLK01. Next base: position 5,784 of record JBDRLK010000118.1, read on the forward strand.
AGATTTCTGACCGTCGGCTCGGTGGCCGTCGATACAATCGAGACGGCCGCGGAAAAGAAAGAGCGCATCATGGGGGGGAGCGCAAATTACAGCTCGGCCGCCGCCATGCACTTCGTCACGCCTCTCATGGTGGGAATCATTGGAAACGACTACCCGCAGGAATGGCTCGAGCTTTTCGAGGAAAAGGGGGCCGACACCTCGGGCGTCAGGAGGGCCGACGGCATGAGCTTCTTCTGGCACGGCAGGTACAACGACGACTTTTCCACCCGAACGTCCATCGCAACGCAGCTTGGTGTTTTCGAAAAGTTCGAGCCCGTGCTTCCCGAGCATTTCAGAGGCGCCCGCTTCGTTTTCCTGGCAAACATCGAGCCGGGCCTCCAGAAATTCGTCCTCGACCAGCTCACATCCCCGGCGTTCGTGGCCATGGACACGATGAACTACTGGATTGAAAGGGCAAGAGACAAGGTGGTCGAGCTGATACGCAGGGTCGACTGCATTCTCATCAACGACGAGGAGCTCGAACAGCTGACGGGCCGGGCATCCCCTTTCTCGGGCCTGCGGAAGCTGAAAGAAATGGGCGCCAGGTCGGCCGTCGTCAAGCTGGGGAAATGGGGCAGCATCCTTCTTGCGGGCGACGGCTTTTTCTGGGCTCCCGCCTACCCCGTCGAAAACGTCGTGGACCCCACCGGCGCGGGCGACACGTACGCCGGCGCCTTCACGGGGTGCCTTGCCGCCTATGGTCACAGGACGCCCAGGGATTTCAAGCGTGCCGCGCTCTACGCCTCGGCCATGGCTTCCTTCACTGTTGAGAGCTTCGAGCCGCGCGCCCTGATGGCGATCGAAAAAAGGCTGATCAACGATCGGTACATGTTCCTGAAAGAGCTCATAAATTATTAGCTCTCGGCTGTCTGCTTTCAGCTTCCACAATTCCCCGGATCATGAC
>JBDRLK010000119.1:0-2098 GCA_043813155.1 Pseudomonadota bacterium
GATCCATTGCCTGCGGCGACGCTCTCAAGCTGACCTTGAAAATAGATGACAACGGCGTGATAACGGACGCCAAGTTCAAGACATTCGGCTGCGCCAGCGCCATTGCATCGTCGTCCGTTCTCACCGAAATGATCATCGGAAAGAAGATCGACGAAGTTGTGAAGCTGACGAACCAGGACATTGCCGACCAGCTCGGCGGCCTGCCGGACGAGAAGATGCACTGCTCGGTCATGGGCATGGAGGCGCTCGAGGCGGCGATCGACAACTACAGGGGAAAACCCGCCGACGTCATGGACGAGGGGGAAATCGTGTGCAAGTGCTTCGGCGTCACGGACTCGAGAATCAGGCGCGTGGTCAGGGAAAACAACCTGAAAACCCTCGAGCAGGTCACGAATTACACCAAGGCCGGAGGGGGATGCGGATCGTGCGTGGAGGACATCGAAAAGATACTGAAGCAGGAGATCGAGAGGCGTGAAAAAGAAGCGGCCCGGGAGAAAAAGCCGGCTGAAAAACCGCGCCGCATGACAAACCTGCAGAAGATCAACAAGATCCAGGAAATCATCGACAAGGACGTCAGGCCCAAGCTGCAGCAGGACGGCGGCAACATCGAGCTCGTGGACGTGGACGGCAGCAAGGTGTATGTCAGCCTCCGGGGCATGTGCGCCGGCTGCATTGCCGCTGCGTCGACCGCGGGCTGGATCCAGAGCCAGCTCAGGGAATTCGTTGCCGATGACATTGAAGTATTACTGGAGGATTCATAATGAAACCCCCTATTCTTTCACCATGTTTCGTGTACCTCGACAACAATGCCACGACCAAGATGCACCCCGAGGTCGTCGAGGCCATGATGCCGCATTTCACGGTCCTTTTCGGCAACCCCTCGAGCATGCACACCTGCGGCGGCGTGGTTGCGAAGCAGCTGACCGAGGCTAGGGAGCATGTGGCCGCGCTCATCGGCGCCCAGCCCGATGAGATATTCTTCACGGCCGGCGGCACGGAGAGCGACAACATCGCCATCAGGGGAGTGCTCGAAACCGAAGGGAGCAAGAAGCACATCATCTCCACGAGGGTCGAGCATCCGGGAGTCCTGTCCACGGTAAAGTGGCTCCGGACAAAGGGCTACGAAGTGACGCTGCTCGATGTGAACAACAAGGGAGAGATCGACGTGGAGGCCTACAGGGCGGCTTTCAGGCCGGACACGGCCGTTGCTTCCGTCATGTGGGCCAACAATGAAACAGGAGTCATCTTTCCCGTTGAGGAGCTCGCGGCTATCGCCGCGGAGCACAACGTGGCCTTTCACACGGACGCGGTACAGGCAGTCGGGAAAATCCCCATCAACCTGGGACAATCGAAGATCAGCCTCCTGAGCCTGTCCGGGCACAAGCTGCACGGACCCAAGGGAACGGGAGCTCTTTACATACGAAAGGGAACGAGAATCAGCCCCTTCATGTACGGAGGCCACCAGGAGCACGGAATCCGCCCCGGGACTGAAAACGTGCCTGGCATCGTGGGGCTGGGCACGGCGGCCGAGCTTGCGCTCAAGAACATCGACGATGAAAACACCAGGGTCAGGAGCCTTCGCGACAAGCTCGAGAGCGCGCTGCTGTCAAAGATAGCGAAGACCCGGGTAAACGGGAACCGGGAGCAAAGGCTTCCCAACACGGCGAACATCAGCTTCGAGTACATCGAGGGAGAGGCCATCCTGCTGCGCATGAACGAGCTGAAGATCGCGGCCTCGTCGGGATCGGCCTGCACGTCCGGGTCCCTGGAGCCCTCCCACGTGCTCAGGGCCATGGGCATTCCCTTTACCATGATCCACGGGTCGGTCAGGTTCTCACTTTCCATTTTCAACACGGAAACGGAAATCGACTACGTCATCGAGCACTTCCCCACCATCGTCAGCGAGCTGCGCAAAATCTCTCCCTACTGGAAAGAAGAGATGGCGTAGTCAGATCGCAGGGCGGGGCTTCAGCCCCTCCGAGGCGGCCCTGAAGGGCCGCACTACCCCCGAGTTTGACTTGACTTTCAGAAACCTTGCGGTACGCTGATACCAACAACAACGCAGTGCGGGGCTTCAGCCCCGCCGCGGCGGCCCTGA